>CAIVTL010000381.1 GCA_903908785.1 Caldifarciminota bacterium
CCGATTGTTCTTCCGCTGATAGTCCGATAGTTGCTGCTGTCCTGCTCATGACCCAGCATACAATACTCGCCACTATAAGTCAATGTATTTAAGACGCACTACACTAGATGACTATTATCTTGTCAGTTCTGCTGGCCGTTACACAGTTGAGCGTGGAACGGGCCGCGCCGCGCGCGGTCGTGTCCGTCGTGCCCGCAAGCGGCTTGGGCTTGAGCTTGTGCTTGAGCTCTCACATGGACCCGAACCCGCCCGGCCCGGACACGGACAGCGGATTTGCCTGGAAACTGCAGGCGACGTTGCCGAGCGCGGTCTTGATTGACCTGTCTTTCGCCGACGACAGCGTCGGCTATGCGTGCGCGGAGCTGGGCATCGTCTACAAGACAACCAACTCGGGCGCGACGTGGAACCGCATCATGAATCTCGGATTTCCCTACTACTGGTACGGCGTGTCGGCCGTGAGCCGGCAGCAGGCGATTGTCACCGGGTTCAACAACACTGCCGGGACCGGCATCTACCGTTGGACCACCGACGGAGGCTCAAGCTGGGACCCGCTTGTCACGCTCGATACCGCGAACTGGCTGAGCCGGGCGCACTTTGCCGATTCGCTGCACGGCATCATCTCCGCAGGTTGGAACGGCGGGATTTGGCGTACCGACAACGGCGGGCGTAATCCGTCCGACTGGCGCTACGTGCAGATTGACCCGGCGCGCGGGTGGTTCGAGGGGAACTTCTGCTATCGCCCGGACGGGCATTGCTGGCTCACTGGCATCAGCTTCTGCCGGTCGGCCGACCACGGCGCGAACTGGGACGTGCAGCATTCGGCCGACCCCGTGTTTGACGGCGGAGTCTGGTTTGCCGACAGCCTGCACGGCTGGACTGGCGGCGGGCAGATTTCCGCGCCGGTTTCAGGCTGGGTGCACCGGACAACCGACGGCGGCGCGACGTGGTCGGACCGGCTCATCGAGACACCGGCGCCCGTGCGTGCGTTGCTGTTCCTGAACGACACGCTCGGGTTCGCAGTCGGCGGCAACATCTACTCCAGCGCCGGGTTCATCTACTCGACCGTGAACGGCGGCGACTCCTGGCGCCTGGACGTCAACACCGGCGCGGAAATGAAAGGCATCGACTACAAGGTCGTGGGCGATTCTATAGACGTGTGGTGCTCGGGGTTCAACAGCAGCTTCACCGGGTACGTCTACAAGACGCGGATTGCTCCGTTCGGGACGGGGATTCGGGATTCGGGAGCAGGGAGCGGTTTAGCGGGCACGCGCTCCCTGCCGACCGTCCTCCGCCGCCTACCTGCCGGCGCGGTGGCGTTCGACGCAATGGGCAGGCGGGTGCCGAATCCCAAGTCCGGTGTCTACTTCGTCATGGATAGCGGTGCACGGTCTGCGGTGCACGCCCGCAAGGTCGTGATAGCCCGGTAGGCAGCAGCCAGCAGATGGCTATCCGCGGCGGCAAGCGGCGGCCGGCCCGGCCGGTGTGGCTTGACAGCAGTGCGGGCAGGCATAGACTGGTGTCGAAGTGCGACACAGAACGGCATGCTTCCTTGTTCTACTTGGAGTTGCCACCGCCTCCGACCTGGACCTGACGACATTCCGACAATCGTATTCCCGCGCCAGCCGCACCGATTGGTGCGTGTCCGCATACGCCGACATTGGTCACCGAACAGGCTATCGTGCTTCTCAAAGTGGTCACCTTTACGGGTCTACCGACTGGCGTATGGCGCTGCTGAGCGACGATCTTGACCTTGACGTTGAAGTTGGGGTTTCCGGCGACGCCTACGGACGTAGCGGCGACTCTCCGGACACGACACCGGCGACCGGGCATCGGCTTTCTGCTGGATTCGGGGTCAGTCCCGCCGCAACGTGCCATAGGTACCTGTTCGGGACCGATGCCTTTGTCCGGGCCGGGATGGATGCGAGCGCCGACGTAGACTTGGACGATGAGCACTCCGGAAGCACCCGGGAGAGGTCCCGCGTCCTGAGATTCGACCTGGGCGACGGCGAACTCGGCGTGGGATATGGACGGATGCGTGACGCCTGGCCGCTCTACCGGGCCGTGCGTCTCACCCGAATCCTGCGTGAGGAGGGGGTCCTAGATCGCGAGTTGTCGGACGACGAACTGCGGGACCTTGGCGGGTTCCTGTCGCGGGCGTGGAAGCTGTTCTACGCCCACGACCGTGCCGCGAAATTCTATTACGATTCGCTCGAACAGTGGCTGTTTCGCGCCGGGGCTATCCAAGAGCCGCTGCCTGCGTTCGCGCTGTTCCGGCTCGATGAGACCCCGCTCATCGGCGCCGACTCGCGGCGCTTCGGGATGCGTGGCTTCTTCACCGTTAACGTCGAAGCGCACCGCCGTACCGAGTGGCGTGACGAAACCGACTCGTCGTGGGTTGAACTGGATACGTCGTTCCGAAGGAGCTACCAGGTCGGGTGGGAGTTCTGCCGTCCGGTCGGCCTGCGCTGGACCTGCGGCGCTTGGGCCGCATACGTCCTGCCGTGGCCGCGCCAGCTGGACATCGGCATGCAGCATCAGTTCAAGCTAGGCGGTTCGGCGTCGTACGACATCACGGACCGGCTGGTAGCGAGCTACGACCTCGACGTCCAGCCGCTATATCAGGCCCCGGCCGTGCCGAACTCCATCGCTCACTTCTCGTTGCCGGCGGCGCACACATTCGTGTTTTCCTACTACGTGTCCGAGCGGTTTGCGGTGCGGCTTGGCGGGCTCTACGAGACAAGCGTAAACAGCTACGACAACCGGTACTCCCATCGCATCGATCTTTCCCATCGCTGGGCTGCAGCCCCTGACAATGACCTTCGGCCGCATTCCTTACGGCTGGGGAGTGCACTATTACCTCTAGCCTGCTCGCGCTCGCACTGGTCTGCGGTCTTCTCGGCCGCAACCCGCTACTTGACTATCGCCTGCCTGAGACAAGCGTTCACTGGTGGAGCGTTGACGTTGACCCAGACACATTCATGATTGTGGGCACTGGACATCGCCTCTGGTTGACCGGCTCGGTGGAACCCCGCTACGACGTTCTCGCCATCAGTGAGCACAGGTATATTGACGTCACGGCGAGTTTTGGGGCATGGACCAGCATAGGCAGTCATTTCTACGCCTCCGGCGGGCCGGGCGTGAATGCAGACGTAGACTGGTATCCAACTCGGCTACCGGTCAGCATTGGCACGAGACTCTACGCGTACACCGACCTCCGGCACGAACAGGGGCCTGGTTACTGGTCGTTTCAGTACCCGGAGAACCCAACCTGGGTCCCCGGCTACAACAATAACTCGTGGTCGGTCAGGACCGAGGCGGGACTAGGCCCTGCGTTCGGCCGGCTCCGCGACGCGACGCCGGTCCTGCAGGCGCTGCTTGTCGGTGAGGCGCTGGCGGATGAAAAGCTGCTGACCGTGCCGATGAGTGAGGATGCTCTGCAGACGTTGGCAAAGACGCTGGCCGGCGGCAACCCGTTCTACTACTCGCACGACGCTGGAAGAGACGTGAAGTTCTACTACGCAGAAATCGAGCGCGTGCTGCAGTCCACCGGCTGCATTGCCGGCAGGCTGCCGGCGCGGGCGTGGCTGCGCCTCCGTGAAATCGTCGGGCAGCAGCCGCTGCTCGAGGACCGCTACTGGCGGACCGGAATAAAGCTCTCCGTCCGTGGCGGAGTCACGGCCGGCGCTTCCCAGTCCGTCTACAACCACGGGGGGCGGCGTGAGGTCTATAAGGCCGCGAATGCGGGCTTCTCAGAGCTGGCGACGCTCACGTTCGGACATCCGTTTACTACCCGGCTTCATCTGACCGGGCGCGCCGAGGTCCGCGACGAACCGCACTACAGCAATGATGACAGACTGCACTACGCGACTGCGGCCGCTTCGCTCTCATACCTGCTGCCGGACCGAGTGCTGGTCAGCGCCGACGGTCAGTGTCAGTACACGCGGGCCGACCGGAGCGCAACCCCGGCCCGGACGGAAGAATCACGCAGCGCGTCGGTTGGAGTGGACCTGCAACTGTACGTCGAGGACCGGAGCACGCTAACCGCTGGTGTCAGCTATGGTGTCACCAGCGGGCAGTCGGGCGCATCCGCGCCCTGGCAAGGCTACTGCGGGTTGAGCTTCAGCATCTCGCTCCGCCGTTACTTCTGAGGCGAACGTGCCGAACGGCGCGGCGGTTGGTCACCATCCTCAGCGGAATCCTCTTCCTTGCCATCCGCATCGACGGCCGCAAGGCGCTCGACTCCAGGCCGGGCACGAACGACATGCATCCGGTTGCACCGGCGTGTACTTCGTGCGCGAGGCGTCTGGCGTTGAATGTGAGGCGTCGCGCGTCACCAAAGTCATCGTGGCCCGATAGACGGAAGCAGCCACCGCACAAACAAGTCCGGCGGTCAGTTTCGGACGGCCAGACGAGCGACCTTCCGGGCGCGAAACCCGGCAGAACCGGCCCGAACCGGAGATTGCGATATTTGGGCAGGCCTGAACTAACCTAAGTAGCCGAAGGAAGCTACTTTAGGTGCTATCAAGGCCATCAGAATCGACCCTCCGGGGACCACAGCGCGAACCGTTCCCGGGACGGTTCCCGGGGTGGTTTGCGGAGGGATTCTCATATGGGTCGGCGGATGGGTTTTCCCGGCGATTCTGCGGCCGGTTTGCACCGCGAAGTGCGGGCTTTCTCGGAAGGTGACTTGCGGGCGGACTCTTGCGGCGACTGCCAATCCGACTTTCCAGCCGATTCGCATCGCGACTCGCAGACTGATTTCCGGCGCGATTTGCGAAGGGACTTGCAGGGGGATTTGCGCGGCGACTTCGATGGCGTTTTGCGGGCCGAGGAAGAAGGAACGTCGAAGTGGAACTCACCGCAAAGACACTAAGACACAAAGAGGTTCCGGACTCCGAGCATCTGCGCAATCTGCGGATTTCCTCTGTCCTGCCGGCCGAGACCCCTCCTCGGCGTCGGGGCGACACTCCGTGTCGTCTGCGGGTCTGCGGATGGTCCTTCCGAACCTTGACGTCCTCGGCGGCTCACCCGAACGGAATCGCGTCCTCGTGCACGGCGACCGCCGTGTCGTAGGCGCGGATTGACTCCAGTTCCTCCAGCGCGTCCAGCAGGCGCCGGTACTCCTCGACCTCGAGCAGGACCGCGATGCGGTTGCCCTGGCCGTCAGTCACGTACTTCTCTTTTGTGTTCACCATATGCGTTACTCTGCCCAGAATATAGACCGGCACGCAGGTTGAGTCAAGCCCGGTGCGCGGCATCGCCGCGAGTTTGCAGTGACCAGTTTGCAGTTTGCAGTGGGGGACGGCGGAAAGCGGACCTGAATCTGCGGAATCTGCGGATTTCCTCTGACTCCGGCCGGCCGAGACCCCTCCTCGGCGTCGGGGCGACACTCCGTGTCGTCTGCGTAATCTGTGGATAGTTCCTTCCGCCTCCGCACTTGCCATTTCTCCTTTCCCCTTCGGCCTTGGCGTTCTTGGCGACCTTGGCGGTTCATTCTGAGAGACCCTTCGACTCCGCTTCGCTTCGCTCAGGGTAACACTTCGTGTCAGTTCTGCATTCTGGTATCTGCATTCTGACTTGTCCGGCTCGGCTGGTGCCGTCAAGCGTTACTGGACTTTGCCCGCCGCCCGGCTAGAATCCCTGCCGTAATGGCACGCGAATATCCGCTCGACCGAGTCCGCAACATCGGCATCATGGCCCACATTGATGCGGGTAAGACCACGGTTTCCGAACGAATCCTCTTCTACACGCACAAGTCGCACAAGATCGGCGAGGTGCACGATGGCGAGACGCAGCTCGACTGGATGGAGCAGGAGCGCGAGCGCGGCATCACTATTACGAGCGCGGCCACGACCACGGTCTGGAAAGACCACATGATTAACCTCATCGACACGCCCGGGCACGTGGACTTCACGGTCGAGGTGGAGCGGAGCCTCCGGGTGCTAGACGGGGTCATCGGGCTGTTCTGCGCGGTCGGCGGAGTCGAGCCGCAGTCGGAGACGGTTTGGCGCCAGGCCGAGAAGTACTCGGTGCCGCGCGTGGCGTTCGTGAACAAGATGGATCGGCCCGGCGCCGATTTCTACAACGTGGTCGGGCAGATTCAGAAAGAACTCGGGGCGAACGCCGTGCCGGTGACGATTCCCATCGGGGCCGAGGAGAACTTCGCGGGTATTATCGACCTCGTGGACGACGTGGCGGTCTATTACGACGAGACCGACCAGGGAATGACGTGGCGCGAGGAGCCGATTCCCGCCGCGATGCAGGCCGAGGTCCGCAAATGGAAGCAGAACCTGCTGGAGAAGGTGAGCGAGGTGAACGACCGGCTGCTGGAGAAGTTCATGCACGAGGAGCCGATTGGCGACCGGGAGCTCTCCGCGGCCATCCGCGAGGCAACGCTGAAACACCTCGTCTGCCCGGTGATGTGCGGGAGTGCGTTCAAGAACAAGGGAATCCAGCGGCTGCTCGACGCGGTCGTCTCCTATCTGCCCAGCCCGATTGACCTGCCGCCGACGCTGGGACTCGGGCCGAACGGCGACGCCATCGAGCGCGTGCCGCGGGATGACGGTCGGCTCGCCGCCCTGGCGTTTAAGGTCGTGGCCGACAAGCACGTAGGCAAGCTGGTCTACTGCCGGGTCTATTCCGGCACGCTCGCGGCAGGCAGCCCGGTCTACAATTCGACCCAGGAGAAGGACCAGCGCATCGGCCGGCTGCTCCGGATGCACGCCAACCGGCAGGAGCAGGTGGACGCGCTCTATTCCGGGGAAATCGGCGCGGTGGTCGGGCTGTCCGACACCGTGACCGGCGACACCATCTGCAGCCGGAGCGCGCCGATTGTGCTGGAAGCGATTGAGTTCCCGGCGCCGGTGCTCTCCATCGCGGTGAGTATTACCGACCGAAAGGACCGGGAGAAGCTGGCCCACGGCCTGAACCGGCTGGCCGAGGAAGACCCGACCTTTATCGTGACCGCCGACCCGGAGACGGAAGAGACCGTTATCTCGGGCATGGGCGAGCTGCACCTGGAGATTCTTGTCGACCGGCTGCGCCGGGAGTTCGGAGTCCAGGTCGTGACCGGCCCACCGCAGGTAGCTTACCGCGAGACAATTACCGGCCGGACCGAGATAAACGAGAAGTACGTGAAACAGACCGGGGGCCGGGGCCAGTACGCGCACGTCGTCATGCGGTTGGAGCCGCTGAAGGCGGGCGAGGGATTCGAGTTCGTCAACAAGGTGGTGAGCGGCCGGATACCGAAGGAATACATCCCCGCGGTAGAGCGGGGCGTGGTGGATGTGATGAAGAAGGGCGCCTTTGCCGGGTTCCCGGTGGTTGACCTGCGCGTGACGTTGCTCGACGGGTCGTACCACGACGTGGACTCGTCGGACATCGCGTTCCGGACCTGCGCGGCGCACGCGTTCCGCAAGGCCTTCCTGAAGAGCAACCCGCAACTGCTCGAGCCGCTGATGAGTGTGAACGTCGTGACGCCGGAGGACTCGGCCGGCTCTATCATGGGCTCGCTCTGCAACCGGCGCGGGCTGATTTCGGGCATGGACCAGCAGGGCAACGCCAAGGTCATCAAGGCGATGGTGCCGCTGGCGACGATGTTCGGGTACGCGACCGAAGTCCGCAACCAGAGCCAGGGCAGGGCGAACTTCACCATGCACTTCGAGCACTATGAGGCGGTCCCGTTCGCAATTGTCGAGGAGATAATCGCGGCGAAGAAGGCCCGTGAGGAGTAAGGGTTCAAGGATTCCAGGATTCGAGGGGTCCAGTGCGGAATTCGAGCGTCCGGCTTGAATCCTTGATTCCTTGACCCCTGGACTCCTTTCCTCTGCCGTCCTTGACTTCCGGCCCTGACGAACTGACAATAGTTCCGTGAGTAAGACGACCCGCGAGACCCTTTTTACCATTGGCTACGTCGCAGTCGGGCTGATTGCGGCCGTGGCCGTCGGTTACCTCACATTTCACCATCGGTTCTTTCATCTGCCGCGACCGATGCTGCCGTTCCTCGTCGTCGGGCTGACCGGCGCGCTCATCTACGCATCGGTGCAGATGCGCGGAGCCGGATTCGTGGGCCTGATGGTCGCGCTGTTGTTCCTGATCCAGGTGGCGATGACGCCGCCCATCCGCCCGAACTCGCTCCTGTACGCGGCTCTTTACGCCCTGCCGGTCGGGTTCGCCCTGGCGGCGGCGGCGTACGTGCAGAAGGCGCTTGTCCGTTTCAAGTTCGGCCGGTTCCTCGTCATGGGGTTGATTGTCGGTGCGGGCTATGCGCTGATGATACTGTTGTTTCTCTTCAAATCGCACGTCGACATTCGCCTGTACACGATTTGGAACCAGACGTTTCTGGGCGCGAAGCTGGGTGCGGCCATGGGACTGGGGTTCGAACTGATTGACCTCCTCGGTCCCCGGCCTCACCACGAACCGGATTACGACCGCCCGGCGGTGTGATTCGCCCCGACCTCCTTCCCCAGCCCTAGCCCCTAATCCCTTACCCCCAATCCCTTCCTCTCTGGCTGCCGTCCTCGACTGGCACAAGCAGCGCTACCCGTTGCTGCAGGCCCAAGACATCTACAAGCTTGTTTACCAGGGCGTGTTCGGGCCGGGACACATAATCTCAAGCGCGGCAGCAGCCCGGCGTGCGCTGACGGGCGAAATTGCGGCACTGGAAGTCAAAGGTCAAAAGTCAAAGGTCCGAAGGCAAGAGGCGGTCGAGGAACTGATTGAGCCGATTGACCCGGGCGGGGAGTTAGTACGGGTGAACCTGAGGCCCCTGGTTGCGGCCAAATGCAGAATGCAGATTGCAGAATGCAAGATGCAAAATGCCGGAGGGCTGGCCGAGGCGCTGGTTGAGAGTGCGCGGCGAGTGAAGGGCGACCCGGAGCAGATGAGGCGGAGGCTGTCGGCCGCGGTCAGGTGGTGCCGAAAGAACCTGCCGTCACAGGTGACCGAACTGGAGCGGATTACGGCCGAGGCCCGGGAAGCGGGCTTCCCGGCGTTCCATCACTCGCCGGCGTACGCACGGGCGTACCAACCGGCCTACCGCGTGATACGCAGGACCTGCCTGGATTCGAGGGCGAGGTTGAGCCGTAAGGGCCGGACGAAGCGAGAAGTCAGAGGCGAGAAGCTAGAACGCAGAGCAGGGTCCGGTACTTCTAACATCCAGCCTCTAGCCTCTAGCTTCTGACTTCGCCTGCTTTGCCACGCCGCGTCTGGGGCACAGTCGGTTGACCGGGCAGGCCGGGCAGAGCGGACGCTGCGGCCGGCAAACCGTCTGCCCCAGCGCCACCAGCAGCCGGTTCCAGTTCTTCCAGCCGCGTCGGGGCAGAAGCTCCATCAGCGCGAGTTCAGTGTTTATCGGCCGCGAAGTTCGCGCGAGGTCCAGCCGGTTTGTTATGCGCTGGACATGGGTATCAACCGCGATTGCCGGCTGCCCGAAGCCCTGGCTGAGCACGATGTTCGCAACCTTGCGGCCGACGCCGGGCAGGTCCAGCAACTCCACCATTGTCCACGGCACCTGACCCCGCCAGCGCTCAACCAGCATCCGCGCAAGCTGCGGTAGCAGCTTCGCCTTGGTGCGGTAGAACCCGACCGGGTAGATGAGTTTCTGAATCCGGGCCGGGGTCAGGCGGGCAAGGGCGCGCGGGTTCGATGCGCGCCGGAACAGGCGGGACGAGGCGGCGGCGGTGACCGGGTCCTGGGTTCGGGTCGAGAGGGCCGCCGACACGAGAATCCGGAAAGGGTTGCTTCGTGGCATCAGCTTCACCGGCGCGTCCATCGTCGCATACGCCCGCACGAGCGCGCGGTATATGACGATTGCGCGACGTTTGGCAGTGGCCCGGCTCACGGCTGACTCCTGACCGCTAACTTGCCCGCTTCGGCGCAGTGGCTAGAACAGGCTCAGCCCGCCGAGGAATCCCATGGTAAGGATTACGGCCAGCGCGGCGATAGACAGCATGGAATGCCAGCGCATGAGCGGCGAGAGTTCACCCGGCCGGCCGCGGGCAAAGGTGACCAGCACCGCCAGGAACGCGGTGACCAGAACGAAGATGGAAAGCGGCAGGTGGCCGGTGATTTTCACGCCCTTGTGGATGTCGCGCAACGCGACGTCGACAAACATCCCGATGGCGAAGTTGGCGACACAAAGCAGGAAGAAGATAATCGAGCGGCTGCGCTGGCGGCGCAGGGGGAAATCCCAGTCGCTGACTTTGGACAAGCTGGTCTGGGCGGTTACGAGCCCGAGCCCCATGGTGACGATGGCAAGCAGCGGATGGATGAAACCGTACCAGGGCATGGCTAGAAGGAAATGACGAAGTCCGAAGTCCTAATGACGAACGACGGAGTCCGAAACTCGCGCATATCAATCGAAGAGGAATGCGACCCGGCAGCGGCTGAGGAGGTCGAGGTTTGACTTGGAGCCGTGAATCCGGGCCGCGTCGGCCTGGCTGATGACCAGGTCGCACGAGTTCGTGCCGGTGACGCTCAGGGCCCGGACGATGAGCGGGTTTGCACCGATGCGGTCCGAGGTCAGGGCCTGGGTCCGGTCGTGAAAGCAGCCGACCAGGCCGGTCTGGGCCAATTGCTCCGGTTTCGCGAAGTCCGCGCCGATGACTTCGTCGCCCGATTCCGTGACCACCCGCGGGAACAAGGCGGGCCGGTACTCAAGCCCTTTGGCGTCAATCAGGATGCCCGTGTATTCCGGGACCGTGCCGGTTTCATAGGGTACGACCTTCACGCCCGGTGGCGGCTCCTTGCCTTCGGGCCAGGACTGGCCGCAGGTCGGGCAGGCGGTTCGGCCCAGCAGGCGCGGGGCGCTTGTCACCGGGAGCATCAGCCCGAGCACCGCGCCGGTCAGCGGGAACTCGTATTCGGTTGAAACCGTTCCATCCGACAGGTACTTGGTGCCCAAGCGCTGGTTCGCGAGGTTCATTCGTTCCAGCCGGCGCTGGACCAGGGTGTGAGACGAGAGATAGGAGCCGACCGTCCAATCCCGGTCGTAGCTCGCGGACTTGAGGGTCTGCAGCGCGCGGCTGCCCAGGGCGGCCATGTCCTGCAGGTTGATTGCGCCGGTTTCGAGGGTGACCACGATGATGGACTGGCGGGTGTAGTCGAGCGAATCGGCGCCGGCGCCGGCGACGAGGACCGCAAGCAACGGAACGATGAAACGCACTAAGGCTCCTTTTGCAGATTCACACACAATATACCTACGCCGCCCGGCCGGATTTGTCAGGGCGGAACCGGAAAAGCGGCCAACGGGAATCGAACCCGTGTAACCGGCTTGGGAAGCCGGAGCTCTACCCCTGAGCTATGGCCGCAGAAAGCGACACAATACTAAGCCCGGCTGACCCGCTGTCAAGCGGATGACGACCCGGCTGTCCGCCGGCCGCGAGCCGCAGGCATGGCACAAGCACCAGCCCAGGCGCAAGTGCAAGCCGCAAGCTTCGGGTACGCGCGCCCCGGCGCCTGCGCGGACATGAAGAAGCCGGCCCTGATGGGCAGGGCCGGCAAAGCGTATCCGGGCCGGGCTATTTGTGGAGGAACGCCCCGAACCCGACCTCCAGGTAGAGCCGCGAACGGGCCTGCGCCGCGCTGCCCGGGTACTTGGTGCTCTGCGTCTCGAACCCGACCTCAACGGGCATGGTACCTCGATCGCCGATGAGCGGAGATATCCCCACGCCGATTCTTGCCTGCCAGCCGGACGAAGTGGAAGCACTCCCGCCGTAGTTATACCGGTCCGAAAGGTACAGCACCGATAGGCCGGCGTACGGCATCCACCAGCCGGGCCCGAAGTACGGCGTAAGGCAACAGGCCCTCGGGTACTTCGTGTTGGTCTGGACGAGGTAGTAGGCGACGCGCGGCCCGACCCCAATCCAGGTTTCCTTGTAGCCGTCGGCAAAGTAGCCCGAGTTGACTTCCAGGCCCACGCCCAGGCCGTCCATCAGGAAGTAGAGCGCTCGCGGCGCGAAGCTGAGCGAGAGCTCGGTGTTCATGGCGTCGGTCGCCTCGTTGTGGAAAATCATGCTCGCGCCGGCCTGACCCGACACGAGATAGCCGCCTTTATAGCCGGCTCTTGACGGACTCTGCCCGAGCGCCAGCGCGCAAACCAGCAGCAGGGCCAGAACCGGGTAGCGCAGACTTCGAACCATCAGTCCTCCTTGTGGTAATACATCACGGACCTGGAGAATGCTACGCCGGCGCGGGCCGGAGTCAACAAAAGCACCGGGAAGACGCAGACCGGTCGCGTCCGGGTTGCGGCTGCCGGCCGACCGCAGGAATTGTCGATACCCGGGGTCTAAACGGGCAGATGGGGCAGCTAAACGGAGGATATATGTACCGAATCTTCGGTCTGACCGTTGCGGCCGTGCTCCTTGCCGGCTGCGGACAGTATGGTTTTCCTGGCGCGCAGGCCGCCCGGACTGCGGTGGTGGTCGAGACCACCTATGCGCAGGTCGCGGTCGCGCCCCCGCCGGTCGTGATTCACGAGGTTAGCTATGAGGCACCGCCGGCGGTGGTGAACACGAACACCATTACCACGAACGTTGCGTCGCAACCGGGAGTGGAACGGACGGTGGTCGTCCGGGAAGGCTCTCGACGCGATGGCTACCGTCAGCACCGGCCGTCTGCCATCGGGCCGATTCTGTTCCGGTTGTTCGACGGCCCGCGCGGCCACCAACCGCCGCCGCACTGGCGCGGCGGGCCCGACCACGGCGGGCGCAGGCAGGGTCCGCCCGACCACGGCCGTACCCGGCCGGGACCTGACCCGCATCGGCGGCGCGGCGGACGCGGCTAGCCGGAGCCACGGTAAAAGATGAGCCGGCCCCGGATGGCGGGGCCGGCTCGCGGCTTGACCAACCGGCGGGCCGTGGTCTATAATCTCTCAATTGGCACAGATTCCGAAAGGAGATTGACGATGTTCAAGAGATTCGCTCTGCTGCTGGCCGGTCTGGGCGCGTTGGCGTTCAGCCGGGCGCAGACGGTGCCGGTGATTCCGTACGATTCGACCATGGCGGACCGGGTCGGGATTGACGGCGTGATTGACAACGAGGATGGGCCGGAGTACCCGGCAACGTACGCGGACAAGGCGTCGGGCCTGACCTTGCACTGGGGTTTTGACGACAGCCTGATATACGTCGGGCTTGAGACCAAGGGCCGGGGCTGGATGGCCATCGGCTTCGGGTCGGCGAAGATGAAGGAGTCGAACATGATAATCGGCTACTACACCGACGATTCCACCGACGTAGTGAACCGGGTCGGGGCCGATTCGACGCACGCCCGTTCGCCGCTGTCGGACAGCGCACTCCGCGAGGCCGAAATCGATTACGACGAGGAGACCGGCATCACCTGCATGGAGTTCAGCTACCCGTTGCAGTTCCCGGCCGGCCAGGGGTTGGCGATTCCGGGCCTTGAACCGGGGGATACGTACGACATCATCCTGGCCCAGAATACCAAGACGGTTTCGCTCAATGCCAAACACACGCAGCGGAGCGCGCTGAAGGTGAAACTGGCGGACAATCCGCACCTCAAGAAGCAGGAGTAGCAGGGCCAGGGGGATAGGGATTAGGGGATAGGGGTCGGGGACCGGGGCGAAGGCAGAATTCAGACAGCAGAAGTCAGAACTGCCAACCGCGTTTCATCGGTCGTTCAGTATCGGATTTGGGCGGCGGTGGTTTGACACGGCCCGCGCCGGGGTTTAGAATTACTGGTGGCCCGGGTTACATCCGGCCAGAGGCGCAGGCCTCTGACTCCGTCTTTGACCGCAGCTTTTCTGCGGTCACACCCCGTCCATATCCCTGCTGGTTCGACAATCGAGGCGACAGTTCCGCGCGCCGGAGCCTTCCGGCCGCGAGGGAGGTCCCCATGGCATGTTTGAGAATGTTCGGTCCGTACGACCTGACGCCCGATAACATTGAGCGGTATGTGAGGCCGTACGCCGCCGGCGTGTTCGCGGTCGGCTACACCAGAGAGAGCGGCGCATTCGTCGTGCGTTACATCGGCCGGTCCGACAGCGACCTGAGAACTGAGCTGCGGGCGCACTCGTCCGATGAGACGGCAAGGTTCAAGTGGGTTGAGTCGGCATCGCAGATGTCCGCGTTTGATACCCAGTGCGAGCTCTACCACGAGTTCGGCGGGCCGGATTCGCTGGAAAACGATGAACACCCGGCGCGCCCAAAAGGTTCGAAATGGGTTTGCCCGGTCTGCGACGTCTTCGACCGGTGAGCGCCGGGGAAGGTAGAAAGCCCCAAGCCACGAGCCGGGAGCGCGCGGCACTCGCTCCATTTCTCCTTTTGTCCCGGGAGTCCCTTTTCCCCCGCTACCTTGACTTTCGTGAGGCAGTGGCTATTGTCTGATTCGCAATGAGACAGCTTTTCATTCCCCTTCTGGCGGTATTGGCGTTAGTGGCGTGCGCGGGCCGGCCCGGCCGGCAGGCGGTGGCGGTCGTAAACGGCGAGGCGATTACCGCCGCCGACGTCGCGGCGATGCTGCCCGAGAACCTCGATTCGCTCCGGGCCGACACGGTGAAGAAGCAGGTGCTGGACGGCATCATCACCCGCAAGCTGTTCGCCCAGGAGGCGAAGCGCGAGGGCATGGAGAAGGATGCCGAGTATCAGGTTGAGCTGGAGCAGAAGGCGCTGGTCAACCAGCGGCTGTACGACACGATTACCGCGCCGGGCAACCAGGTAACCGAGATGGATCTGCAGTCGGCATACAAGCTGCTGCAGACCGAGGTGCACCTGCGGCTGATTTCGGTTCCGGATGAGAGCCTGGCCCGGTGCCTCGCCGCCGAACTGGAACAAGGCGCGGTCTTTGAGTCGCTGGCGGTGAAGTACTCGAAGCACCCGACCGCGGCCAAGGCCGGGGACATGGGTTTCGTGCCGCTGCTCTATCTCGACGAGCCGATGCGGTCCCGGGTGATGGTCCTGAAGCCGGGCCAGCACACCCAGCCGACGTCGCTTGACTATGCTTGGCAGATTGCGACGGTCCTGGAGACGAGGCCCACGAATCCGGCACCGCCGCCGCTGGGTGAGTACCGGCAGCAACTCGAGTACCGGCTGAAGCAGCAGCAGCGGCGCGAGCTGGCGAGCCAGTACCTGACCGACCTGCGGGCAAGACTGACCTACAACCCCGCCGGCCTCGAAATCATGCTCAAGCCGGTCGACTCCATTACCGCTGCCGAGCAGGAGACCGCGGTCGCCTACAAGGATAAGGCGCGGTATGTGAAGGTGGCAAGGCTGCTTCCCGTCGCGGCCCGGTTCCCGGCGATGCTGGACACGACCATGAAGAAGTACGCGGTCCGCCGGGCGATTGAAGAAGACCTGATTTATGACGACGCGCTGCACCGCGGTCTCGACAAACTGCCCGACGTCCGGCAACGGCTGAAGGTCACGCGCGAGGACGTGTTGTACAAGGCGCTGTACAAGAAGGAGATTGCCGACAAGCTCGCAGTGTCCGACGCGGACGTGATGGACTATTTTCACCAGAACCGGCAGAACTTCACGTCGCCGGATTCGACCCAGGTCATGAACATGATTCGCAGCCGGCTGCTGAACGAGCGGCGTACCGCCCGGATGCAGGAATACGTCGGCGGGCTGAAGGCAAAGGCGAAGATTACGATTAACCAGGCGGCGCTTGCCGCCCTGAAGAAAGAAACCAAGGCACCGGGCAAACCTGGACGATAAGGAGCGGAGATGAGGAACAGGAATTTACTGATACTGGCAACGGCAATGGCGGCAGCGGCGCTGCTGGCCGGCTGCAACAAGCCGAAGACGGCCGGGCCGGCAACGGCCGGGCCGGCGCTGGCCAGCGTGAACGGCGACAAGCTGACTTCGCAGGAACTCGACAGCCTTTCGCCGGAAGGTTTCACGGTCACCCGCGACAACCTGCCGAAGATCCTCGACAAGTGGGTGTCGAACACGCTGATGTACCAGGAGGCGCAGCGCCGCGGCATCGACAAGGAGACGCAGGTGCAGGCCCACCTGAAGCGACTCGAGCGCGACTACCTGGTCAACGAACTGCTCGACCGGATGACGTCGGCGGTCAAGATCGGCCAGGACCAGCTCATGCAGTACTTCAACCAGCACAAAGAGGAGTTCAGCTACGAGGTGAAGATTACGCGCATCGTCCTCGCCGACAGCATGCAGGCCGTGCAGACCGCGTCTGAGCTTGCGGCCGGGGCCGACTTCGCGAAGCTGGCCAAGGAAAGGTCGCAGGACGCGCTGCTGGAGGCGGGACAGGAGTCACGCTACTTCGCCCGCAACGTCGGCGACCCGCGCATGGGCGGGGACCCGGGCGTGGTCGAGGCGATTTTCGCGCTGTCGCCCGGGCAGGTCTCCGGCGTGGTGCCGAGCCAGGAAGGCTACCAGATTATCAAGCTGGTCGACAAGAAGAAGGTGAAAGCGGACGTGACCATCGCCGAGGTGAAGCCCGACATCGAGGCGATTCTGTCGTACCGCCGGAGCCAGGCGATGGTCGACAGCGTGCTCACCGCGCTGCGCGCCAAGGCGAAGGTCGAGTTGAAGCCGGACGCGTACTTCGAGCCGGCGGGGAAGTAGTAAGTACAAAGGACTAAGGACAAAGCAATGAGGAAAAGAGGAAGTGGAAAAGTTGGAGCCGGAGCGGCATCCGACTTTCCGGGTTTTGTCCTTTCCCGTTTGCTTTGTCCTTTGTCCTTAATACTTGGTACTTTTCTCGCGGCAGCGGCTTTCGCGGCTGAGCCGGCCGACAGCATTGTCGCGGCGGTCGGTGACGAGCTGATTCTCTCAAGCGAACTCGCACAGTCGGCCAACTTCGTCCGGCTGTCGCAGCCGGATACGATGGTCGCGGATTCGGCGCTTGAGGAGTTGGTGCTGGGCCGGCTGATTGACGACCTCGTGCTGGAGGAGCAGGCCCGGCGCGAGTCGGTTGACGTGGCCGGCTCCGAGGTCGCGGCCGAAACGGATGCGAACATCGCCACGATGAAGCAACGGCTCGGGGGTGAGGAGCAATTCCAGGAAGCGCTGGCCGCCGAGGGCTATACCGAGCGGGCGCTGCGCCAGCGCTACGAGGACGAGTCGCGCCGGAAACTGCTTGCCCGCAAGCTGATGGACAAGGAAGGGCTGACCCAGATTTACATCTCGCCGGGCGAGGCCGAGCGTTTCTACAACGAAAACCGGGACTCAATCGGCCGGGTGCCGGGCCGGGTGACGCTCGCGCACATCCTGTTTGCCTTCACGCCGGGCGCCGCCGCTGATTCGGCCGCCCAGCGCCGGATGGCCGAGGTGATGGACGTGCTGGCGCGCGGTGGCGACTTCGCCACCGTTGCCGGGTCGTTTTCCGAAGACCGGAAGACCGCGGCCAAGGGCGGGGACCGCGGCTGGGTGAAGTTTGCGGAGCTGCCCCCGGAGTTGATGATGGTTTTCTCCCAACTCAAGACCGGCCAGACTTCGCCGCCGTTCCCGACCCGCGAAGGCTACCAGACCGTGAAGCTCGAAGACAAGACCGCGGACCGGGTCCGTTTCCGCCAGATTCTCGTGAGCGTGCCGATAACCTCGAGCGACTCCGCCCGGGCGCGCAACCTCGCCGCTGCCGTTCGTAAGAAGGCGGTGGCCGGGGCGCCGTTCGATTCGCTCGCGCGCCAGTACTCGCAGGACCCGGTGACCGCGGATTCCGGCGGCCGGCTCGGGGAGTTCCTTACTGCCGGCCTCTCGCCGCCGTTCGACAAGGTCGTTGCCGCGATGGACTCCGGCGACGTGAGCGAACCGGTGCTCTCCGAACACGGCTACCATCTCATTAAGGTGCTGGCCAAGCAGCCGGACAAGACGCTTTCCTACCTTGAATTGCAGGACAACATCCGTAACTACCTGTACCAGCAAAAACTGGGCACGCGGCTCGAACAATATCTCGACCGGGTCCGAGGCAAAGTGTTCGTGAAGCGGTTCCGGCACCCCGGCCCGGAGTCGGGCGGCGGGTGACAGGGGGATGGGCGGTCGGGGCGATAACGGAGAATCAGCATGGAACCGCAGATGAACGCAGGTAGACGCAGATTCAGCTCTGAACCCAATACGCCCATCGGCGCTGATCGGCGTGTATCGGCGGTTAGAATCAGAGCGGTCGAGAGAATAGTAGCAGACTCATGATGAAGTGCGCGGTAGTCGTCCTTTTGACCATCGCCGTCGTGCTGGCCGCGGCGCAGGCACGGCTGCCCGCGCCGGATACGGTTTCGCGGGCCGAGGTGGTGTTGGCGGCGAGGCAGGCGCTGGAAGCGGCGAGCCGGAATCTGGGGCGGTGGCTGACGTTTGTCGTCATCGCCGTACTGGTCGCGGCCGCGCTCGCGGCCTGGCGGTTGTGGACGCTGGCCCGCCAAGTGGCGCGGCTGGAGGACCTGCGCGCGGCGTGGGAAACCCGGTTCGCCGAAACTGCGGACGAAGTGCTGCGGATGAAGCGGAAACTGGCCGAGGCAGAGAGCATGGCCGGGCGGCTGGAGGCCGACATCGCCGCGTTGCGGCCGGTCGGAGCAGAGGCCGCCACCGCGCAGGTGGCGATGGTCCAGTCCGCGCTGGTCGCGGTGCGCGAGCGCCTTGACCGGACCGAAGAGAAATTGGAAGCGGTCGCGGACCACACCGTGGTGACGAAACGGGACCGGGCCGCGGTCGAGGAACTGGTGAAGACCGCCGGTCAGGCGCGGGTCGCGGCCGAAGCAGCGGCCGCGCGCGCCGAACGCACGGCGGCGCTGGCCGCGGCCGCCGATTCGCAACTGGCCGCAGTGCGCGAGCGGCTCGACCGGGCCGAAGAGAAACTGGAAGCGGTCAAGGACCACGCCGTGGTGACGAAACGGGACCGGGCCGCGGTCGAGGAACTGGTGAAGACCGCCGGTCAGGCGCGGGTTGCGGCTGAAGCCGCGGCCGCGCGCGCCGAACGCACGGCGGCGCTGGCCGCGGCCGCGGATTCGCTGCGGGTCGGCAACGAGAGCCTGGCCCGGCAGCACTTTCCGGCGGCGGCGCAGGACTACGCGCGGTGCCTCAAGGCGCTTAAAGACAGCGGGACGGATGACCCGGAGATGCGATTCCAGGCACTGCACAGTCGCGCCATAGCCAACCTGCGGCAGCGGGAATTCGACGCGGTGCTGGCCGACGCGGCCGAACTTCAGAAGGTGGCTTCGGAACGGGCACAGGGCGCGGCCCGGCTCCTCGCCGGGGTCGCCCGGCTGGGGCAGGGCGACGTAGCGCAGGCGCTCAAAGACTTCGCCGATGCGGTCGAGGCCGACGCGGGCGCGCGGGCGGTGATTGTGCAGGACGAAGACATCGCCGCGTGGGTGAAGGCCAACTCCAAGAAGGCGGGGCCGGTCAAACGGTTCATCAAGGCGCTGGACAAGCAGCCGACAAAACCCCGCTCGACCGTCGCCAGGAAACGCGCCCGCCGACGCTGAGCCCGACTACAGCCCAAGCACAAGCCCAAGACCGCGAACCGTGCACCGTCAACCGTAATCCGTCTCCCGCCGACCGCACCTCTGACTTCTTACATCTAGCCTCTAGCATCTGACTTCGCCTCAGCGGCCCGAGGCCCAAACCCGTAACCCGCAATCCGCTCTCCGCCGTCCGCATACCGCTTCGCTCCTGACCCCCGGCCGCTCTCCGCTCCGGATGCCGGCCCGGCAATCGAAAATGGGATGACCGCCAAGACCGCCAAGGTTCGGAGAGAATCATCCACAGATTACGCAGATTCCATAGCGCGGCCTCGGAGGCCGCAACCAAACCTGATGGAACCACCGATGAACACGGATGAACACAGATTGAGTCTCGTCGCAACGCTCAGCACGAACCTTATGAGCCGCGTGCCCGTGGTGCTATAAATGTTGCTGCCCTGGGGGAAGAAGGTGCTAAATCTGCGCCCGGAGACGTAGGACGCGCCCTGCGGTAGCTTGAAGTTCAAACCTGGGATTAGCATGTCATCCTGAGCGGATGCAATGGACTCGAGTCCACCCGACATGTGTTTACTACTATGCGTTCTGCCGTTGGAAGTCGCG
>CAIVTL010000382.1 GCA_903908785.1 Caldifarciminota bacterium
CATCACCGATACCGCAGCCCGTCGAATCTGGTCGCGCAGGGCGAAGTCACGTCCGAAAGCTCCCTTGCCCGAAACCTCGTACACCAGCCTTGTCAGTTCTCGAGCCTGTTGCCAGGCCTCAATCTCCTCGAATGTCTTGAACGTCGCCATTCCTTCGTCTCCTCAACGATGTACGATGAACGAATCTCCCGATACCTCGATGTACGATGTACGAATCCGCCGACACCAGACCAGTTGCGCCACCTGAAAGCTCCTGAGCTTCCGGTACCCGCCGTGCTCCGGAATCAGCGGTTCACTCATCGCCCGCGCTCACGTTAATCTGGGGACGCTGACCATATTACTGCCTTCCGTCCTGCCCGGTCGTCACTGCCTTGGACCGATTATGTAGACCTTGTTCCAGCCGACCATGTACATCGTGTCTGCGGTCGGGTGCATGACAAGCGCCCGCCAACTCTCTGCCGGGTTCACCAAGGAGTCCACGACTGCATACGCGCGTGTGTCCACGTACTGGATGCCTCGGTAGTAGGAGAACATGAGGTAGTCGTCGCTTGGTGTCGCGGCGAATGCGCCGATCTGCGGGGTGTGCATGTTGACGCGATTCTGCACAGTTCGGTCTGATAGCCGGACCACGGCGAAGCCGGAGTCCGCTTGGTTGGCCGCGTACAAGAAGCGCCCATCGCGCGAAAGCCCAAACCTAGTCGGACTTTGCACCGCCGTAAGCGAGTCGATAAGCCTGTGAGACGCAATGTCCAGGACCTGAATTCCGTTATATGAACTTGCGTATGCGTACGTGCCGAGTTGGTCGGCAATGATCCGTATGGGTAGGTAGCCCGCGGCTACCGAGTCAACGCCAGCCAAGTCGGAAACACGCAGGAACATCACGCGGTCAGGGTCGGTCTCCGTTACCAGCAGCAAGTTTCCATCTGGTGTGGTCGCCATGTGTTGGGGGGTTCCGACAACGGTTACCTCACGGTCAATAACGTTGTCTGCCGTGCGAATGGCGGCGACTTTGTGTGCATCTCGCAACGAAACGTAGACATGCGAGCCATCAACCGACGATGCGACGTCGTTAGGGTAGTCGCTGAAGGTGACCGGCGGGAGGGCCGAGCGGTCTGCGAGTCGGATGGGCGTGACCTCCCATGGGGCGTTCAGACCGGTCGCTACGTACAGGTATTCCCCATCTGGCGTGATTGCACCAGCGCGACCGCCGTCTGCGATGGCGATTTCAGCGTAGACGCTGTCCGGATAGTCGCGGACGATGTTGATGACATGCAGCGATTCGGGGCTGCACCAGTCGGACGCCTTGCCCTTAGCGTCCTTTGCTTTCACCCTCACCGTGAAGGTGCCGCTGTCGGTGAAGGTCCGAGACACGGAGAG
Source organism: Caldifarciminota bacterium (assembly GCA_903908785.1). GTDB lineage: Bacteria > Hydrothermota > Tepidihabitantia > Tepidihabitantales > Tepidihabitantaceae > UBA2258. The sequence goes on from CAIVTL010000382.1 coordinate 1,378, forward strand.
CGTCTCGCCGCTGGCGACGAAGCTTGTCCAAGTGGGGCCGGAGGAGTCGCTCCAGTCGAAGCCGAACGCGACCGAGTCGCCGTCCGGGTCTGTTGCCGTGGCTTTAAACGTGACCGCGACGCCGACGACGCCGGAGCTCGGACCGGAGATGACCGGCACGGTCGGGGCTTTGTTGGTGAGGTTGCAGGAGGAGTTCGTGAGAACCGCCGCGCCCATTGCGGCGGCGACGAGTGTCAATACTGTCTTGCCAATTCTCGCGAGCGTCCAGCCAGAGGCGTGTTTCATAGGGCGAGAATAGCCACAGAGAGATGAGAGTCAAGCACTGCGGAGAGTGCGGGGATGCGGCACAGCGCGCGTAGGACGCG
>CAIVTL010000383.1 GCA_903908785.1 Caldifarciminota bacterium
CCGGCACCCTTGCCGTTGCCGCCGCCATCACCCGCGGCAACCTTGAAATCACCGGCTGCGAACCCGAGCATCTCTCCTCGGTGATTGACCGGCTGCGCCAGGCCGGTGCGACCGTTGAAACCGGCAAACGCCGTCTGGTCGTCAGCGCCGAGCGACGCCCCGGACCCGTCACCGTTGCGACCGCCCCTTATCCCGGCTTCCCGACCGACCTACAGGCCCAATTCACCGCGCTGCTTGCCGGCAGCCACGGCACCAGCGTCGTCACCGAGAACGTCTTCGAATCGCGCTTCCTGCACGTGCTGGAACTGAATCGCATGGGTGCGAAGATTGACATCAACGGCCGGATGGCGGTCATCGAGGGCGTTGAGCACTTGTCCGGGGCGCAGGTGATGGCCTCGGACCTCCGGGCGTCGGCCGCGCTGGTGCTGGCCGCGATTGCCGCCCGGGGCGATACCGAAATCCAGCGCATTTACCATCTGGACCGGGGTTACGAGTCGCTCGAACAGAAACTCGGCAGCGTCGGAGCGAAGATTGAGCGCATCAACTACTAGCCGGAAGCCACGGTGCCAGACTCTGGCCGTCCGGGTCGGCCCGCTGACCATCGGCGGCAGGTCGCCGGTTTCGGTCCAGTCCATGACCAAGACCCGCACCGACGACGTGAAGGCGACCGTGCGCCAGATTCGGCGGCTCGAACGCGCGGGGTGCGAACTGGTGCGCATGGCCGTACCCGACGCGGCCGCGGCCGCCGCCCTGCCCGAAATCCGCGAGCGCGTCGCCCTGCCGCTCATCGCGGACATTCACTTCGACCATCGCCTGGCATTGACTGCCATCAAGGCCGGGTTCGACAAGGTGCGCATCAACCCCGGCAACATCGGCGCAACCTGGAAGATCCGGGAGATCATCAAGGCGGCCGCTGGTTCGGGCGCGGCAATCCGCGTCGGCGTCAACGCCGGCTCGATTGACAAGTCCATTCTCCGGCGGTTCGGCCGTCCGTCGGTCCCGGCCATGGTCGCCGGCATGGCGCACTGCCTGGAACCATTTGAGCAGGCCGGGTTCAAGGCGCTGGTGCTGTCGGCCAAGACCACTGACGCCAGGGAGACGATTGCGGTCTATCGCGAGCTGTCACGGCGCTGGTCATACCCGCTTCACCTCGGCCTGACTGAAGCCGGGCCGCCCTTCGAGGGCGCAATCCGCTCCGCCGCCGCGCTCTCGGTGCTGCTGCTCGCAGGCATCGGCGACACGATTCGCATCTCGCTGACCGGCGACCCGGCGCAGGAGATCGAGGCCGGGTACGAACTGCTCGGAGCCCTCGACATCCGCCGCCGCGGCCCGCTGGTCTATTCCTGCCCCACCTGCGGCCGCACCGGCATCGACGTCATCGGCCTCACCCGCAGAGTCAAGCAAGCGCTGCGCGCGCACCCGGAGCCGCTCAAGGTTGCGGTGATGGGCTGCGTGGTGAACGGGCCGGGCGAGGCGCGCGAGGCCGACTTCGGCATTGCCGGCGGCGCGAGCCGTGGTATCGTCTTCGCCCACGGCCGGGTCGTCAAGACCTGTGGCGAAGGCCAACTCGTCGAGGCCCTGGTCAGAGAGATCAGCAAGGAAAGGACGAAGTGACAAGGACAAAGGACAAAGCAAGGACCGCGGACAAAGTAGAAAGTCCAAAGTCCGTACTTTGTCATTTCCCCTTTCTTCTTGCTTTGTCCTTAGTCCTTAGTCCTTTGTCCTTTGCCTGTACCATAGGTGTGTTCGGCCCGAGCGCGACCACGAACGGCCGGCCGATGCTCTGGAAGAACCGCGACGTCAATGACGAGAACCAGGAAGTCCGCTACTTCACCGGGCCGGAGTACCACTATGTGACGAACGTCTACGCCAATGACACGCTGAACGCCTGGGCGGGTATCAATGAAGCCGGGTTCGCCATCATGAACTCGAACTCGTTCAATATACTGGGCAGGGACAAGGGGATGGCGGACGACGGCAACATCATGAGCCTGGCGCTCGGCACCTGTGCCACGGTTGGCGAGTTCTCCGTCCTGATGGATTCACTCAACGTCATCGGCCGCGAGACCCCGGCCAACTTCGGCGTCTTCGACTCGACCGGCACCACCTCGATTTTCGAGGCCAGCAACCTCTACTACCACCGCTACGACTGCGACGCGGACAGCCTTGGCCTCATCATCCGCGCCAACTACTCGGTGTCCGGCAGCCCGAACCGGGAGACCGGCAGGGACCGCTACGAGCGTGCCATGCAGCTCGCAGTCCCGGCGCGCCACGAGGACCGGATTGACTCCAGGTTCATCATCCGGACCCTGACTCGCGACATCGGCCGCACGTTCCTCGACCCGTATCCTCTGCCTTTTGCAGACACGTACGACACGTTCCCGCCCGGGTATCTGCCGGTTGATAGCACGCTCTGCCGCCGCACCACACGCTCAGCCGAAGTCATAGTCGGAACCAGACCCGGCGAGCCCGCGGGCCGGACGATGATGTGGGTGCTGCTCGGCTCGCCTGATGTGAGCCTGCCGGTCCCGGTCTGGGTTCAGGGCGGCCCGCTGCCCGAAGCGCTCGACGGGACCGACCACGCGCCCATCTGCGACGAAGCCATCCGCCTGCGCAACTACGTCCGCTGCGACCCGGTCCATCCCATAGCCGACAACACTTACCGGCTTGCCGATTTGCTCGAGCGGTTCGCCCCGGTAGAAGAAAGACTCTTCGGCATGGTTGACAGCGCGGAAGCCGAGTGGCCCCTGACCGGTCCGACTCCGGAACAGGCGACGGCCGTGACCAGCGACGCCGGCACGATTGTGCTGGATACCTACCTGCATTTCTGGGACCACCTCTCCCGGGAACCGTACACCCCGATTCCGGACACGACTCCGACCGCCACGCAGACCGTTTCGCGGGACAGTGTGCTCGTCGGCCTGCCTGCGTCGGTGCGTGCCGGTACGGCCCGGGTGTTTGATGCGGCGGGCCGGCAGGTTGCGACTTTCGGAGTCCAGGGCGGGCAGCGCGCAGTCGTCTGGCGACCGACGGGTCTGACCTCGGGCAACTACTTCATCGTCTTCCCGCCGGGAAGCGATGCGCGGCCGGTTCGGTTCACTCTGGTTCGCTAGCCAACGCCGCGCCCAGCGCCGCGGCCAGCAGCGGTTTCCTGGCAATGGTCACCGGCATGCCCAGCGCCCTTTCCAGCGCCGCCTTCATGCCCGGGTTCTGCGCCACGCCGCCGGTGAATACGACCTCCGGCTGGACCCGCAGCCGCGCCGCCATGTTGGCGACTCTGCGCGCCAGCGCCTCATGCAGACCGGCAATCACATCCGCGACCGGCGTGTCGGCCGCCAGCAGTGACAGTATCTCTGACTCGGCCATCACCACGCAGAGGCTGGAGACCGGCACCGGCCGCCGCGACTCCAGACTCAGTCGGCCAAAATCCTCAAGCGGCACCGAGAGCGTCCGCGCCAGCACCGAAAGGAACTGCCCGGTCCCGGCCGCGCACCGGTCGTTCATCACGAAGTCACGGACCTTACCCGACTCGTCGAGACTCAGCACCTTCGAGTCCTGCCCGCCGATGTCCACCACGGTCCGGGCTTCCGGATGCCAGTGCCGGATGCCAAGCGCCGCGGCCTTGATTTCGGTGATAGTTCCCTCTACGCCGTCCACCACGTGGCGGGCATAGCCGGTCGCCACCACGCCGCGCACGTGGCCGGCCAGGTCCTTGTGCTCACCGCGGCACTCGGCCATGACCCGCTGCGCGGTCTCCCGCGGCCGCGGCCCGGTCGGCACGACCTTCTCGCAGAATATCCCTCGACTGACATGGTCAAACACGACCAGCTTGGTATTCACCGAGCCCACGTCTATCCCGGCAGTAATCACGCTTTCCTCCTTGCGCCGTCCGGGGGGACTGTCCCCGCATGGGGACTGTCCCCAAAGCCGGCAAAGGCGGCATTGAACCCGGCTTCTTTCGCGGCTAGAACAAATGCCCGCACGTTCTCCGGCGGCGTCTCGACCGGCACCTCGCATCCCGTTGCCGCCACAAACCCCTTGGGGCACGGCTTCCCGGCGAGTACCATCGCGGCGACCGAATCCGCGACCTCCTGCGGACGTGACAACAGGATGGCGGTCGTATCGAGGTTGCCGATGATACGGCACCGGTCACCGGCCCCGGCAATCGCCGTGTCCAGACCGATGCGGTCAATGCTCAGCAGGTCGGCGCCAGAATCAGGCATCAGGCCGATAATGGAGTTAGTATCGCCGCAGATGTGCAGCACGACGTCGAGATCGTAGCGATGCAGGTAGCGAATGACCTCCGCTTCGGAAGGCAGGGCAAAATCGCGGTAGTGCTCGACTGAGATGACGCTGCCCGAGGCCAACGGGTCCACCAGGATCGGCAACCCGCCCGCGCCGATGATGGCGCGACAGAACCGAACGATTGAGCGCGTCGCGTAGGCCAGCAGGTCATGCACCCGGTCCGGTTCGGTCAGCAGGCCCAGCAGGAACGCTTCCTGGTCCACGAGTTGCTGGGCGGTCGTGAACGGCGCGGGCACGTAAGCTAGTATCGGCACGGTGTCGCCGCGCGCCTCGTAGGCATACGTGATTGCGTCGAGATAGACGCGCAACCGGCCGTCCCTGAACGGGTCAACCTCCGCTTCATCCATCTCCGCCAATCCCGGCCACTTCGGTGTCGTAAGCAGCGGCAGGTCGTCGTCCGGGTAGTCGTACCGCGAGCCCAGTGCTTCGGCAACCAACCCGACCTCGGAAAAGAAGGAGATGAAGTCCGTACCGTACATCTCCTGCGCAACGAGCTGGCTCCGCGCCATCGCCGCGCCATCGGTGTAGTAGTCGCGGACCGGGATGCCGGCGACGCGGGCCGCGTGGGCCGTGACCAGCGGGAAGACCGGCACGCGGTCCTGCGGCTCGTCGATGACGAGCAGCCCAAAACGCTCGCGCGGAGTGAGCAACTCTCTCATCGGCGACTCCGGAGGACTTCGAGGAAGGCATCAATCCGCGTCTGCAACTGACGGCTGATTTCGTTCGACGGAGGTGCAACGTCGAACTCCAGGACGGGCAGGTCGAGTTCGGCCTTGACGTAGTCGGCGATGAGCCGGCCCTCCATCGCACAGTGCGAGCCGCCGAAGATACCGGAGATGATGACGCCCTCCGCGCCATGTTCACGCGCCTGGTCGATGGCCGACTGCGCGCGCGCTCGCGATGTACCGATGAGTGACGCGGCCATGAACGATTCGGCAATCGCCTCAAGCGGCGGCTGCGACTCGTCCATCACTTCGAGCGCCTGATTGATGACATACTCGGTCCCAACCACCCGCGCGCCCGCGTCCTCGACGTAGGTCAGCAGCAGTGGGTCGGCCGGTGGCGTGACCCAGACGACACGAAGCGCGTCCTCGCTCAGAACGCGCTCACCGTTGGCCGCCCGCTCCTCGGCGGTCGCGAGCAGGTGCGCG
>CAIVTL010000384.1 GCA_903908785.1 Caldifarciminota bacterium
CACCGACCAGCGCTGCCGGGAGCATGGTCTGGTCCTCAGACGTGCCGCTCATCCACAGGGCAAAGGCCGTGCCCATGCCCAGCCCGAAGCCAAGCAGCGCGCCGACTGTCGCTCCTCCGGCCTCCAGAGCGTAGATGCCGATATTGCCCTCGCGTCGCGGGGTTTCGAGCGTCTGACCGTTCGCCGTCGCGGCGACTAGGAGCAGAGCAAACAGCGTCACGGCTCTGAGCCGACAACTCATCGCGGAATTGTAGACAGGACGGGTCTCCAAGTCAAGACGGCGGGGCACACCGATTGTGGATTGCAGATTCTAGATTGTTGATTGGCGGACGGGAAGGGGCGTGGCTCAGGAGTTCGCCACCGTGCCTAAGGCGGAAACGGTTGCCGTCCCCGATGGTCCCGCGACTTCTGGCCGCAGCTTGACAGGATAGGGCTTCCTGCTATTCTACCCCTGATGCCTACGATTCTCCTGATTCTCGGATGGCGGTTCTTCTCCGGGAATAGCTTCCGTGAGCGGAAGAATGGATAAGGCCCACAAGGTAGAGAACATCAGACTGTCGGGGACGAAGCTGACGTTGTGCGTTGACGGCAAGCAGTACCGGGTAGACATCGATGAACAGTCGGAGAGGCTTGCCCGTGCTACTCAGCAGCAACGGGAGAACTTTGAGGTCTCGCCGTCCGGCTACGGTATTCACTGGCCGGACGTGGATGAGGACCTTTCCATCGACGGCCTCATCGGCGTCGTGCACATGCCCGCGGCCGAACCTGCACCAGCCGCAGCCGACCGTCCCCGGTCCTAGCCCGACCCACACCCACCCGCCGTGCGCGGCCGAGGTCAGCAATTCCTTACTGCGTCCCCGAGATTACCCGAGCGCGCGGGGAGACGGGCTACGGCTTGCGTTTCACGGCTTGCGTTGGTGGCAGGGGAGACGAACGCGGGGTGGCTGGATTTGACATGGGGGTGAGGGGTATTAGACTACAGTCACTCAGGCGGCGGTGAAACGATGAACTTCAGACCCGGATTGAGACTGGCCCTTATGGCAATCTGCCTTTTGGCAGGGGGCGGGTACTGTCAATTCGTTGAGGACAGTATTCAAGTTCCTGGCGCGTGGGTCGGCAGCCTGGCCTACAATTCAGTTCAGGATGAAGTCTGGGGCCAGACATGGAGCGGAAACTGCGTGTTCGTCATCCGCGCCGACAGTAACCGTGTTGTGGCCTCAATTCCGTTGACCGGGCCATTCCTTCTAGGATTCGATTCCACCGACAACAAGATGTATGTCTCATACCAAGGCGCGGAGCAGGACTCGCTCGCCATCATTGACGGTGCAACGCACGCAACTATCAAAAGGATGGAGATGCCGGGCGCGACGATGCCGGTTTGGGACCCGCTGAGCAATCGTCTGTACGTAAGTTGCCAGTACGACGCGCGCGTCGCCGTGTTGGATTGCGCGACAGACTCGCTGCTCGCGTACATTCCGGTCGGCGCGTGCCCGATGAAGATGTACATCAACACATTGAGGCGGAAGTTGTACGTGCTCAACTACGACGCAGGCTCGGTTTCAATCGTCAACATGCTGACGAACCAAGTCATCAAGACGGTCGTTGTCGGTGGCAACCCGAACGCAGGCTACTACAGCCGCAGCGCCGACAAGTTCTTCACCGGAGGGCCAAACGGCCAATGTGTGGTTGTTGGAGGGCTCTCTGATACGATCGTCGCGCGCATAGCGATGCCTGGTACGGAGGGTGTTCTGAGCGCTACCGGGAACGAGCAGGCGGGTGTCGTGTTCACAGGCATGGTCGGCGGCAATACCGGCTATCTCTACGTGGTGGATGCAGCGTCTGATTCAGTGATCTGCGCGTATAACCTCGGCCATGAGGCACCTTGGGTCATGTCACACAGTCCGGCAAGCGGACTTCTGTACTGCGGCACAGCCGGTTCCGTTGACGGGGTGCTTGTACTGGCGGGTGACGGGTCGCGGATTCTGAAGCACCTCCCCGTAGGCAACTACCCGTTTGCCTTCGCTTTCGCGAATCCGCACAGGCGATTGTACGTAGGATACCTTAGTACGCCATACGTCTACGTGTTGATGGATACGCCGGGCGGGATAGCCGAGGAGGCGTCGGATGGCGACCGTCTGCAGCCCGGGATTCGCGCGTCGCCGAGTCCCTTCACGGATGTGGTTCAGATAAGATGTAGTCAGGCGACCGCGGCCCGCAGAGCAGTAAACGTGTTCTCGCTCGCGGGAGGAATCGTGAGGACGCTCAAGCCCGGCAAGGCCGGGTGGTGGCCCGGCGGGAGCCTGTGCTGGGATGGGCGCGACGAAGCAGGACGGCCGGTTCCCGCCGGCGTTTATCTGCTGGAGTGCGGCGTCGGCAATCGAGTTAAGGTCGTTAGGGCGAGGTAGTTCGTGTAGAAGCTTTCGAAGGTCCGTGAAACGAAGGAGAAGAGAATGAGCGAGGGGATTTCGGGGACAATACAAGACTCCATTGATTTCCCCGCAACGGCAGTGCCTGATGGCGTGGGGCAGGCGGGTGCCGTGCGGAATCCGTTCCATCGCTGTCGGGACATGCGCCCCGACGGCAGCGTCAAGCCGGGGGCGCACACGAGTGTCTGGAACGGGACGGAAACGAGAGGCCGACGGCTGGCCAACGGCGTGTACTTCTGCGCGCTGGACAATGGCAGCAAGAGAATCAGTAGGAAACTTGTCCTGCCCGACTGACCTTCCGAGCCCCCGACAGAATGTCTGCCCGCGCCGTTGCGGGCAGCCTGCTTTCGAGCTGGCGCAGGCAACTCCCGCTCGGGCGTTGTCGCCTGAGACGAGAATTCAAACCTGGCGGGTTCCATGGCGGGCACCAGGGCGGTTACTGTTGCGGATACCATGGCGGGCACCAGCGCGGGTACGAGACCGGATACGAGCGCGGGTACCAGTCCGGGTACGAGCGCGGGTACGAGGGCGGATACCAGCGCGGTTACCACGGCGGTCACCAGCGCGGGTACGAGACCGGATACCAGCGCGGATACGAGTCCGGGTATCATTGCCGATACCGAGGCGGATACCAGCGCGGATACCGGGCCGGGTACGAACGCGGTTACCGTGGCGGGCACCATCACGGATACCGAGGCGCGTACCATGGCAGGTACGGTAGTCCCCCCAACCGGTGGGGTACGAGCCGGGCGGAGTGGGAAAACTGCACCTTTTCCCGCACGGAAGCGGACAAGGATACGAGAGCAATCATATGAGCAGACAGCATTATCACCCGCCGTGCCGTCAGAGACCGCACGGCTGAAGGTTGTGCTCGGGGTCGGGTTTTCGGGCTGTGGGCTTGACTTCGGGGCTGAGACTGGTATCCTTAGCGCCGTGAAGATTCTGGTGACAAGCGCGTTACCATATGCCAACGGGGAACTCCACTTCGGGCATCTTGCCGGTGCCTATCTTCCCGCCGACATCTTTGTAAAGTATCACCGCCTGAAGGGTTCCGACATTGTCTACATCTGCGGCTCGGACGAGCACGGGGTTCCGATTACCCTTGCCGCGCAGAAGGAAGGCGTCTCGCCGCAGGCAATCATCGACCGGTTCCACCCGTCAATCAAGCGGTCGTTCGAGGAGTTCGGGATGGAGTTCGACAACTATTCCCGGACTTCTTTGCCCATACACCACAAGACCGCGCAGGATTTCTTCACGAACGTCTACGCCAAGGGCCTGCTGCAGCCGAAGACGACGCGCCAGCTCTATTGCCCGTCGTGCGGGATGTTCCTTGCCGACCGCTACGTGGAGGGCACGTGCCCGAACTGCAAGTCCGAGGGCGCTCGCGGGGACCAGTGTGAGGCGTGCGGCCGCTGGATTGAGCCGCTCGACCTCGTTAACCCGAAGTGCAAGACCTGCAGCGCCACGCCGGAGATACGCGAGACGACGCACTGGTTCTTTGCCTTGTCGAAGTTCGAGGGCAGGCTCAGGGAATGGGTCGCGTCCAAGCCGGACTGGAAGCCGAACGTGAAGCGGTTCTGCGAGGGTTGGTTCAACCGCGGGCTGCAGGACCGGGCCGTGACGCGGGACCTGACGTGGGGCGTGCGGGTGCCCATACCCGAGGCCCAGGATAAGGTAATGTACGTCTGGTTCGACGCGCCCATCGGCTACATTTCGTCGACCAAGGAGTGGGCGGCGCGGCTGGGCACGCCGGACCGCTGGAAGGACTACTGGCTCGATTCGAAGACGAAGCTGGTCCACTTTATCGGCAAGGACAACATCGTGTTCCACGCGATTGTCTGGCCGGCGATGCTGATGGCGCACGAGGGTATCGTGCTGCCTGCGGACATTCCGGCCAATGAGTTCCTGAACCTTGAAGGGGACAAGATTTCGACCTCGCGCAAGTGGGCGGTGTGGCTGCCGGACTATCTGAAGCAGTTTCCGGCCGATGCCCTGCGCTATGCGCTGGCCGTGAACCTGCCGGAGAACCGAGACGTGGACTTCACCTGGCACGACTTCCAGGCGCGGAACAACAATGAGCTGGCCGACTCGCTCGGCAACTTCGTGAACCGGGTCGCGGTATTCCTGAAGAAGAACTACGCGGGACGGGTGCCGGAGGCGTCGCCGGACGACGCCGCGAGCCTCGAAGTGCTGCGCGCGATTGCCGAGGCCCCGGCGAAGCTCGGTCGGATGATTGAGGCGTACCAGATTAAGGACGCGGCACGCGAGGTGATGACCCTGCCCGCGCTGGGCAATCGCTACTTCGACCACGAAGCGCCGTGGAAGAGCGTGCGCGAAGACCGGGCGCGCTGCGACCGGACCATGAACGTCTGCATGAGACTGGTGTCGGCGCTTGAGGTGCTGCTCTATCCGTTCCTGCCCTACACGAGCCGCAAGCTCGGAAACCTGCTCGGCCTGGGTAAGCGCGGTTGGGACGATGCGGCCAACCCGGCATTGCCCGCGGAACTGGGCCCGGTCGAAATTCTGTTCAACAAGATTGAGGATGCGACCATCGCAGCCGAAGTGGGAAAGCTCGGTGAGAAGGAAAGTGGAAAGTCCAAAGTGGAAATTCCAAAGGCCGAGGCTGAAAGTCCAAAGCCTGAAGTCCAAAGTCCAAAGTCGGAGCCGAAGGCCGTGATTGCCTACGACGACTTCAAGAAGCTGGAGTTGAAGGTCGCGAAGGTGCTGAGCGCGGAGCCGGTTCCGGGCGCGACCAAGCTGCTCAGGCTCATCGTTGACCTCGGGACCGAGCAGCGGCAGATTGTGGCCGGCATCGCGCTGGCGTACAAGCCGGAGGAGCTGGTCGGCAAGTCAATCGTCGTCGTCGCCAACCTGGCCCCGGCGAAGATTCGCGGGGTCGAGTCAAACGGGATGCTGCTCGTGGCGACCGGGGACGGCAAACTGGCCGTGCTGACGCCGGACCGCGAGATGGCACCCGGTTCGTCGGTTTCCTGATGCCCAGACAGGTGAAGGTAGAGGCAGAGGTAGAGGCGGGCGAAGCCCGAGCCGGCTGCCACTATTTGCTTCCCCTTGCCTTAACCTCAACCTTAACCTCTTCCTAGATATATGTCTCGCCGCTCCAGGGAGAATCCCGAAGGTCTGCAACTCTTCGATTCGCACTGCCATCTGAGCGACGCCCAGTTCGCGGCCGACCTCGGGGCCGTGCTGAAGCACGCACACGCCGCCGGCGTGCACTGGGTTATGACTGTCAGTCAGAGCGTGCCGGACAGCAAGCAGACGGTGGCGTTGAGCCGGAACCGCGAGGGAGTCTTCTGCGCGGTGGGCGTGCACCCGCATGAGTCCGACCACTTCAGGAGCGTGGACATCCAGGCGCTCAAGGACATGTGCATCGAGCCGAAGGTGAAGGCGATTGGCGAGATTGGTCTGGATTTCTTCCGGGGTATCTCCACCCGCGGTAACCAGGAGACCGCCTTCCACGCGCAAGTCGAACTTGCCCGGATGCTTGACATGCCGATGATTCTCCATGTCCGTGATGCGGCCGGCCGGGTCCGCGGTATCATCGATGAGCATGGCCACTACGCCGGCGTTCTCCATTGCTTCACCGCCGACAAGAAGCTGGCGGAATGGGCCGTGGAGAAGGGTCTGTTCATTTCTCTCGCCGGCAATATCACCTATGGCGAAGAGCGTCTGATCGAGCTAGTGCGCACGATTCCGCGTGACCGGTTGATGGTCGAGACCGATTCCCCCTCCCTTGCCCCGGTGCCGGAACGCGGACACCGGAACGAACCGGCAATGCTCCGGCGGATACTGGAGAAGCTGGCTGAGACGCTGGGCATCTCCGCAACCGAAGCCGCGGACCTGACGCGCGAGAACGCCAAACGCTGCTTCCGGATTTAGCCTGCCGCCCTTTTCCATTTCCCCTTTCCACTTTCAACTTTCCTTGACCTCATGATCCACTTCCGTCCCCGTCATTCCCTCGGCCAGGCTTTCCTGACCTATGAACCGATGGCCGATGCGCTCGTGGCAGCGCTCAGACTCGGACGAACCGACACGGTGCTCGAGATTGGGCCGGGCAAGGGAATCTTGACGAAGCGGCTCCTGGCGCTGGCCGGTAGAGTTATCGCGGTCGAGATTGACGAGCGGCTGGTTGACGGGCTGCGGGTCGAGCTGGGTGGAAACCCGAATCTTGAACTGGTGCACGCCGACTTCATGGATTTCAACCTGGCCGAGTCCCGGCACTTGAAGGTGCTCGGTAACCTGCCTTACAACCTCTCGTCGCAGATGCTATTCAAGCTGCTGGACTCTGTCCATGCGTGGGATACTGCGGTCCTGACCACGCAGCGCGAGTTTGCTTACCGGGTCGTCGCGGCCCCGGGGTCAAAAGCCTTTGGTGCGCTCTCGGTATTCTTTGACCGGCTTACTGTCAGGGAGAAGCTGTTCAACATCGAGCCAAGCTGCTTCAAGCCCAGGCCGGACGTAGTCTCGACTTCATTCCTGTTGACCCGGCGCGAGCAGCCTCTGTACGCGGTCCCCGACGAGCCGTTGTTCCGGCGCACCGTCAAGGCCTGCTTCGCGCAACGCCGCAAGACAATCGCCAACAACCTCGTTGCCGGACTCGGCCTCACGCGGGACGCGGCGGTCGACTTCCTGAGACAGGCGGGAATAGACCCGGTGGCGCGGGCCGAGACTGTGACCGGCGGGCAGTTCAAAGCCCTGCTCGACGCGCTCGCAGCCGGCAGGGAGCAAGGATGAGACCGAGGGATAGAGAGATAGAGGGATCAAGGGATAGAGTGTCGGGCCCTCAATCCCTTTGTCTCTTTATCCCTTGATCCCTTTCGGTTCTCTGCTCAGCAGTTCCCGGTAGAAATCGAGAGTCCGCTGCGCCACTTTCGGCCATGCGTATTCTCTCGCTCGGTCAAGCCCGGCCGCGGACAGCCGTTCGCGTAATGCCCTGTCCAGCAGGACGCGAGCCAGGGCAGAGGATAGGGCCGCCGGTTCGGAGGGAGGGACGAGTATTCCGTTGACCCCGTCCTGAATCGTCTCGTCATACCCTGGAATCCGTGAGGCTACCACCGGCGCGCCGCCGGCCATCGCTTCGAGCAACACG
>CAIVTL010000385.1 GCA_903908785.1 Caldifarciminota bacterium
ATATTGGCCGAGGGCAGGTCGGTTCCAAGGAACCACTTGCCGATGAGTTCGTTGACCTGCGTCGTCGAGGAGGTCGCCGAGAGGTTGCCAAGCGCGACGGCGGTGCTGGAGCCGCCGTTCCAGGAGGCGTTGGCGCTGTGTATCACACGCATGACTTGAGACGTGCAGTCCGCATCTGTACCTTGTGCGGGCCAAGTGGGCAAATCTCAGAGACTCGGGGTTGTTGATGACTGGACGCACGTGATGGGCATGATGAAGCGGCCGGTTCTGCTGGCGCTGTGGGCCGCGGTCTCGGTCGGTGTGATGACCTCTGCCTGGGCACAGCAGCGTCCGGATGCGTCCTTTGACGGGACGAACTGGCTTGTGGTGTGGCGGGAGGCTCGCAGCAGCGCTTACGATGACATCTACGGCGCGCGTGTGACGCCCTCGGGCACGGTGCTTGACCCGACCGGCATTCCCATATCCACCGCTAGATACGACCAGTGGTACCCGGCCGTGTCCTTTGACGGTACGAACTACCTCGCTGTTTGGACGGACGAGCGCAGCGCCCCCTCAGTTGAAGACATCTACGGCGCGCGTGTGACGCCATCGGGCACGGTGCTTGACCCGACCGGCATTCCCATATCAACTGTGGCAGACAACCAATGGTATCCGGCCGTGACCTTCGGCGGCTCGAGCCACCTAGTGGTCTGGGAAGACCAACGCAACGACTCCGTCTGCGGCGCACGGGTAAGTCTAGGAGGCGTAGTCATCGATTCGGCTGGCATTCGTATTTCAGGCTGGGGAGGATATCCGGCGGCAGCCTTCGGCGGGACGAACTATCTCGTAGTACTGTCAGGGGACAACATATACGGTGCGCGAGTGAATCAGGCGGGCACCGTCCTAGATCCGGCCGGGATTCCCATTTCAACGGCGGCGAACTACCAAAGGTACCCAGCCGTGTCCTTTGACGGCACCAACTTCCTTGTGGTTTGGGAGGACTATCGCAACAACAGCGACACCTCTGACATCTACGGTGCGCGGGTGAGTCAGGCAGGCACGGTCCTTGACCCCGCGGGCATTTGTATCACGACAGCGGCAAACGGCCAGTATGCCCCGGCCGTAGCATTTGACGGTGCAGACTTCTTTGTGGTCTGGACAGACGAACGTAGCGGATTCTACGAGTATGATATTTACGGTGCGCGGGTGAGTCGGGCAGGCACCGTTTTGGATCCGACCGGGACTCCCGTCTCAACTGCCGCGAGCTACCAAGAGTATGCTGCAGTGTCTTTTGACGGCACGAACTACCTGGTGGCCTGGGAGGACTATCGCAGCGGTTACTACTGGGACATCTACGGTGCGCGGGTAAGTCAGGCTGGGGCAGTCTTGGACCCGATGGGCTTCGGCATTTCAGTCACATCAGGGCTGGAGGAAACGCCGAACGCTGAAGTGCGAACGAGGAAGTCGGCCACGGTAGTCCGTTCCATTCTGCTGCTGCCCGAAGCGGTGAGCGGAGAGCGGTCGGCGGCGGGCGCTCAGTTGCTCGGCATCAGCGGGCGAAAGGTGTTTGATCTGCATCCCGGCCCGAATGACGTGCGGGCGCTTGCGCCCGGCGTGTACTTTGTGCGGGAAGCACAAGCGCAAGCCCAAGCGGTCCGCAAGGTTGTCATCACAAGATAGCCAGCGTCCGTTCTTTGACTTAGGTCGCTGACCGTCTATCATTCCCCACCTGTGAAGAACGAAAGCGCTGACCTGTACCGTCGCCATGGGCCGATGGGGCCGGCGGCGGCGGAGCCGGTGTTTGCGGACAAGGGTGAAGGGGCGTGGTTGTTCGACGACGCGGGGCGGAGGCTTCTCGACTTCGCCTCGGGCGGGAGTGCGCCGCTCGGGCATAATCATCCCGACATCGCTAAAGTTCTGAAGCAGGTCGGGCACAGGCCGGGAACAGACGGTGCCGTGACGTCGGAGGAAGTCGCCTTGATGCACAAGCTGGCGGAACTGGTTCCGGGCGGGATGAACCGGCGGGTGCTCTTGTGCGAGTCCGGGCGCGAGGCGCTGGCGCGGGCGATTGAGCTGGCGCGCGCAGCGACCGGCCGGTCGCGCGTGACTTATCTGTCCGACCTGACGGATCCGTCGGATGGGAAATGTGCGGTCAGCGGCGACGTGGCCGCGGTTGTGGCGCACCCGCTGGACGGCCGCGTTCAGCAGGCGAGAGCCGCCTGTGATGCGGCGGGCGCTTTGCTGGTTGACGACGAGACCGGCATCGGGCCGGGAGCAACCGGCCGCATGCTTGCGCTTGAGCTTTCCGGCTCGCGCCCGGATGTCTACGTTCTGGGCCGGGGTTGGGCCGCCGGTCTTCCGTTCGGCGCGTGCGTGACCGGGAACTCGAACCTGCGCTGGGAGCGTGGTTCAAGCGGGAACCCGCTCGGCTGCGCGGCGGCGCTTGAGACGATTCGCCTGCTTGAGGGCGGTCTGCTGGAGCAGGGCAGGAAGCTGGCGGCGTACCTGGAGAAGCGGTTCGGCGCGCTGTCGTGCACGAAGCTCGAACCGGAGCTATATGGCGTGGGTTTAGTGCGAACCATCGCGTTTCGCAAGGGCAAGGACGTCGCCAGAGGGTTCGTTCAGAAGTGCCGCGAGCTCGGGCTGCTCTTGCACGTTCTTTCTTCGAGCTCGGTCGCGGTCAGGCCCCCTCTGGTTGCGAACGAGAAGGACGTTGACTTCGCCATCGCTGCTCTGGACATGCTGTTTGACAGGTTCGACGGGAAGCTGTGAGTTCCGGCAAGCTGTCGGTTCCGGGCCGGTTCCTCGCGACGGTCAAGCAGTACGACTTGCTGCCCGACGGAAGCGGCGTGCTGGTCGCGGTTTCGGGCGGAGCCGATTCGGTCTGCCTGCTCGACCTGCTGCGGCTGGTGCAGGCGCGGCTCAAGCTCAGGCTTGCCGCGTTTCATCTGAACCACGGGCTGCGCGAAACGGCAGCGAGAGATGAGAGCTTCGTCCGCACGCTGTGCCGCGACTGGGGTGTCGAACTGGTTGTCGTGCGCGCCGACGTGGCCGGGTATGCGAAGCGGCACAGGTTGGGCATCGAGGAAGCCGGGCGCGAGTTGCGCTATCGGCACATGGAGCGGGTGGCGCGGAAGCTCGCGTGTGACGTGATTGCCCTGGGTCATACTGCCAACGACAATCTGGAGACGATGCTCTTGAACCTCGTGCGCGGAGCCGGGCCGCGCGGGCTGGCCGGGATTCCGGTGAAGAGGAGTTTGGAACCTGATTACCAGAAGACTGAAGTACCCAGCCGAGGGCCCCGTCATTCCGAGGAGTCCGACGACGAGGAATCTCGTCTGTCTCCGGTTTCAGGCGGGATTCCTCACTCCGTTCGGAATGACAGGAAGGCACAAAGGGGTCGGACCAAGATCACGTTCATCCGGCCTTTGATTGACATTGAGCGCGGGCAGATTGAGCAGCACCTGCGGGCGCGGGGCATCGCATGGGTGGAGGACGAGTCGAACGCGGACCCGAAGTACCGGCGCAATCTTCTGCGGCGCGAGGTCGTGCCGGTGCTCGCCCGTCTGAGCGAGGCCGCGGTCGGGAATGCCCGCAGAGCGGCGCAACTGCTGGCCGAGGAGGGCGACTTCCTCGATGGACTGGCGGAAGCGGCGGCTCGGGACGTGGCGATATTGAGCCCGGGCCGGGTTCGGATTGACATACTTAAGTTCAACGATTATAATAACATCCTGAAACGACGGATTCTGAAGCGGGTGCTGCCCGAGTTGGATTCGCAAGCCGTGGAAGGAGTTCTTGAATTCTGCAATCGCGATACTGGCGGCAGGTTGAGTTTGACCCGCGGTGTGCGGGCGCACCGGCACAGAGGCATTATTGAGTTTGAGCGTACCAAGGAGATTCTAGATAATGGCTGACAAGCCCCAACGTAATCGAGTCATCGGGCCGCTGGTCGTGTGGCTGCTCGTGTTCCTGGCCGCGTGGGCGGCGTGGAATTTCTTCGCCGGTCGCAAGACCAGCCGGGTGAGCATCGGCTATACCGATTTCGTCCATCAACTGGCCGACAGCAACGTCGTCGAGGTGACGCTGGTCGAACGCGACCTGAGCGGCACGCTCAAACAGGAAGCGGAAGTCGTGACTCCCAAGGGCACGGTCAAGTACAAGGAGTTCCGGACCTACGCGCCGGAAGACCCGCAACTCGTGTCGCGGATGCTCGACGCCGGGGTCAAGGTTAATGCGAAGCCTCCGTCCCAGTGGACCACAATCCTGATAAGCGTCCTGCCGTGGGTGCTGATTGTCGTGGTCTGGGTGCTGTTCATGCGGCGGATGTCCTCGGGCCAGGACCGGGCGTTTACGTTCGGCAAGTCGCGGGCCAAGACCACGACTTCGGACCGGCCTAAGGTGACCTTCGCCGACGTCGCGGGGGTGCAGGAGGCCAAAGAGGAGCTGAAGGAAATCATCGCGTTCCTGAAGGCGCCGCACAAGTTCCAGAAGCTCGGTGGCAGAATTCCCAAGGGCGTGCTCCTGGTCGGCGCGACCGGGACCGGCAAGACCCTTTTGGCCAAGGCGGTGGCGGGCGAGGCGGGCGTGCCTTTCCTTTCAATATCCGGCTCGGATTTCGTGGAGATGTTCGTGGGCGTGGGCGCGGCCCGGGTGCGCGACCTGTTCGAGCAGGGGAAGCGTAATGCGCCCTGCATCATCTTCATCGACGAGATTGACGCGGTCGGCAGGCAGCGCGGCGCCGGCATGGGCGGCGGGCATGACGAGCGCGAGCAGACCCTCAACCAATTGCTGGTCGAGATGGATGGGTTCGAGACGCAGGACGGCGTTATCATAATGGCCGCGACCAACCGACCCGACATTCTGGACCACGCGCTACTGCGGCCGGGTCGGTTCGACCGGCAGATAACCGTCGACCGACCCGACGTGCTGGGTCGCGAGGAGATTCTGAAGGTCCACGTACGCAAGATAACGATGGCGCCGGACGTGAATCTGAACGTGCTGGCGCGCGGCACGCCGGGTTTCACCGGGGCCGACCTCGCCAACATGGTGAACGAGGCGGCCTTGCTCGCGGCAAGGCGGGCGCGGGCAGCGGTAACGATGCAGGACTTCGAGGACTCCAAGGACAAGGTGCTGATGGGCGTGGAGCGCCGGAGCCTGCTTATCAGCGAGCCGGAGAAGCGCTGGATTGCCTATCACGAGGCGGGGCACGCGCTGGTGTCGCGGATGATACCCGGCAGCGACCCGGTGCACAAGGTAACGATTATCCCGCGCGGCCAGGCTCTTGGCCTGACCCAGCGGCTGCCGCTTGACGACAAACGAATCTACTCGCGCGCGTACTGCCTTGACCAACTGGCAATCATGCTCGCGGGCCGGGCGGCCGAGTTGCTGGTGTTCTCCGACCTTTCGACCGGCGCGCACAACGACATCGACAATGCGAGCACACTCGCCCGGAAGATGGTCTGCGAGTGGGGCATGAGCGAGAAGGTCGGGCCGCTGACGTTCGGGTCCCCGAGCGAGGAGATTTTCCTTGGCCGGGAGCTGGGCGTGCGCCGCACTTTTTCGGAAGAGACGGCCCAGTCGATTGACAGCGAGATACGTCGCATAATCGACGAGCAGTCGAACCGGGCGCGTGACATCGTAACGACCGAGCAGGACAAACTGGACGCGCTGGCCAAAGCGCTACTCGAGCGCGAGTCGCTTAGCGGCGAGGAAGTTGACCGGGTCCTCGGCATCGAACCGCCGGAACCGAAGCCCAAGCCGCCCGAGCCGGTCGCGGGGTAGCGCCCGTGAACCGATTCGGCCTTTCCACTTCGTCCTTTCCTCGTTGCTTTGTCCTTAGTACTTACCACTTTGTCCTTTCATTCGTGTCCTTCTGAGGAGGCGTCCATGTCTTTTTCCGGGTGCATCACCGCGCTGGTAACGCCGTTCAAAGGCGCGAGGCTCGATACCGCGGGCCTGCGCCGTAACGTCAGGTTCCAGCTTAAGAATCACGTCAGCGGCCTGCTGGCGAACGGCTCCACCGGCGAAGCGCCGACCCTGAGCGAGGCCGAGTGGGAGCGTAACCTGACCGCGGTCGTTGCCGAAGCGCACGGCCGGGTCAAGGTGATTGCCGGGGCCGGGACCAACAGCACGGCCAAGTCAATCAAGCAGGCGAAGCGGGCCGAGGCGCTCGGCGCGGACGCGCTGCTCATAGTCGCGCCGTACTATAACAAACCGACTCAAGAGGGCCTGTACCGCCACTTCCGCGCGATTGCCGAGGCGGTCGAACTGCCGATTATCGTCTACAACATACCGCCGCGCAGCGTCGTCAACATCCTGCCCGCCACGATTGAACGCATGGCCGAGGACTGCCGGAACATCGTGGCCGTGAAAGAAGCGTCGGGCAGCCTAGACCAGTCAAGCGAAATCATCCTGCGGTGCGGGGACCGCGTCACGGTGCTGTCCGGCGACGACTCGCTGACCCTGCCGATACTCGCGGTCGGCGGCAAGGGTGTGATTTCGGTCGTGTCCAACATCGCGCCGCTCGACGTCGCGAAGATGGTCGAGCACTACCTCGCGGGCCAGGTCGAACTTGCAGCCGGCATGCACCGCAAGCTCTTCCCGCTCATCAAGGCGATGTTCATCGAGACCAACCCGAC
>CAIVTL010000386.1 GCA_903908785.1 Caldifarciminota bacterium
CGAGTTGACGGTGGTGGGAATCCACCTTGAGCAGGACGGACAGGAGAGGATGGTTCAGTTGTACGAGGGCACGCTCACCAAAGACAACCTGCTCGCCGCGCTGGCCGGGACCAGCATTCTGTATTCCTACAATGGCAAGGAGTTCGACCTGCCGTTCATCGCGGCCAAGCTCGGCGTTGACCTGGCAAGAGTCTTCAAACACCGTGACCTGATGCACCACTGTTGGCGAAGGAACCTCTACGGTGGACAGAAGAAGGTCGAGAAGAAACTCGGCATCAGCCGCGAGACGATAGGGATAGACGGCGCGCACGCCGTCGCGCTCTGGAACGACTACCGACTGAACGGCAACCCGGACGCGCTCCGGACGCTCCTTCTCTACAACTCCGAAGACATCAAGAACCTCGCGCATATCCGGCGCAAGCTCGGCGTCGACTGAACCCGCGAGGAAGCTCGGCGGACACGACCAAGGACTTCGGGCATCCCGAGCGCCCGCGCGTTTGACTCGGGAGTTCCGCCCGCTACCATGTCCGAGATGAAAGCGCATCCGTATCCTCTGCAGAGAGCCTGGAGGTGCCGGTGATCGCAAAGGCCACGTTCCTGAACGCCTGTGTATGTCAGAAGCTGGGTTGGCTCCAGCATCGCAAGCAGGCTGCAACCACTCCCACGATGGCCGAGAAGCTGCGCATGACTGAGGGCCGAGAGGTCCACTGCAAAGCCAGGTCCCTTCGTCCAGACGGGCTGACTCCGAGCAGCAGTGAAGGGTCTGCGGCAGCCGAAGCTACCGCCAACCTCATCGGCAGAAGCTCGACCAAGTCGGCCTTTGAGGCGACTTTCGTGATTGACCCGTTCGTGGCTCGGGCCGACTTGCTGGACCGCGCCCACGGGGCTTGGAACGTGCTGGAGGTGAAGTCCAGCACCAACGAGAAACCTGAACTCATTGATGACTTGGCCTACACCGTAATGGTCTGTGAGAAGACCGGACTCCCGGTGAATAGGGCAACGCTGGTGCTGGTATCCAAGGACTATCGCCTTGGCATGCCGGACGAGAAGCTTTTCGCCGAGGTCGATGCGACGTCCGCAGTCCACGCGAGGGTTGCCGAATTCGGTGCGGTCGCAGACGATGTGGCCAGGTCTGTCCTCGGAGACCGGATGCCTGAGGCCCGGCCCAGCTACGAGTGCAAGGACTGCCCACTGATTGAGGAATGCGTTACTAAGGGAATCACCGACCCGATATTCAGTGTTCCACGACTTGGCGCGTCCAAGTGCAAGGAACTCATCTCGCGTGGCGTCCTGAAGATTGCGGACATCCCGAGCGGTTTCCCGCTTTCGGATAACCAGAAGCGGGTCGTCGACTGCATCCGCTCCGGCCGCAGATACGTCGGCACAGGGTTAGCAGCGAGGCTCGCAGCCATCAAGTGGCCTGCGTGTTACCTGGACTTCGAGACCATGAAACCCGTCATACCGCTGTACCCCGACACTGCACCACACACGCAGGTGCCGACGCAGTACTCAATACACAAGTGCGACAAGCCGGGGAACGTCGTGCAGCATCTGGACTATCTGGCTGACCCACGCCGAGACTGCCGACGTGAACTCGCGGAACGGCTGTTGGACGACCTCGCTGAGCGCGGCAGCATCGTGGCATACTCGACGTTTGAGAAGACGACCATCGACGGAC
>CAIVTL010000387.1 GCA_903908785.1 Caldifarciminota bacterium
GCCTCTGCCTGCCGAACCTTCTTCAGAATACTGCGGCACCTCCAGCCAACGTTGCCCACCACTGCCAGCGTCGGCGATCCCTCCAGAGCCCGAACAGCCCTGAGCAAGGTTGGGTAGTCCTTACGCGGCTCCAGAGTACCGACCGAGAGCACGAAGTCCCCGATGAGTGAGAAGCGCTCCGCCACCACCTGTCGGGCGACGTCGGACGGCATCGACGTGAGGCCGCCCGGATTCCCCGGGTAGATAACAACGGTTCTCTGTCTCGAACGAGGTACTAGACTGTGAAGGAGACTCTCCGTGGCCAGAGAATCAGTGACAAACACGTCCGCTGCCCGGGATGCGGCCCGGAAGTTGACTCCCCAGTACAGCCGGGTCCGGAACTCCATCGAGCGCGGGTAGAGGAGAACGGTCAGGTCGTGCACGGTCAACGCCATGCGGCACGGACGCAACAGACGAAGCGGCATCGCGGCGCTCTGGCCCCAGTAGGCATCTGCTCCGTCTTCGGCAAGCAGGCAAGGAAGATGGTCCCGTAGCCAGCGGCCGCGCGCGTGTCGGCGCCATTCGCGCGGAAAGCGTGCGCGCCATCCGCCGGGTGCTAGAGGTATGTCGACCGGACGCGGCGAGTAGAGGATGAACTCATCAGCAGCCGAAGCGGCCAACATCCCTTTCAGCATCTCGCATAAGTAGCGCGAGATTCCCGCGGCGACGCCGTAGAAAGGCGTGGCGTCAACGCCTATCAGCACGGTAGACCTTCATACGGCGCTGGCATCTCGCCGCACGCACGCCTCGCGGGCGATATGAGGCCAGGCCGGACGGGCCATAATCGGTAGGGCTACCCACGGAGAGAACACTCACTCTCTCACGGCCCCGTGCGAGGTAGAGACACTGCGGTTGGAACCGACGTCAGTCTGTTGAGGCTCATGCTCAGCCCGAAGAGCACTCCCAACAGCGCGAAGATGCCGGGGTTGAACATGGCGCTCTCGACCAGACCATGGACGGCACACGCGATGAAACCGGCACTCAGCCCGAGCCCCAAGTCTCTAGCCGCAGTGGATCTCACGGACCGCCACGAACTCACGAGGGAACTCCCGAACAGCCAAAGGAAGGCGGCGAGACCCACTATACCAAGGTCGGCAAGAACCTCCAGGTACAGATTATGGGCATTGAACGGTTTCGACACCGCCCACGGCAGGGGGTAACCATAGAAGTGCTTGACATACCTGAAATTATCCATACCCACTCCAAACAGCAAGTTGGCCTTGCTCACGCGCCATGCGAAGTGCCAGAGCACGAACCGGCCGTACATCGAAGCGTCGGATGCTGACGTCGCCGCGGCCCTGGATGACAGCACGGACCGCAGGAAGTCGGACGTAATGAGTGCAAGCCCGCTGCCCGCTCCGAACAGAAGCAGGCTGAGGGAACGCATTCTGAACAGGATGTAGAGAAACGCCACGCCGAGTCCGAGCCAGGCGCCGCGGGACCTCGTCACCACGAGTGCCACCACGCACAGCAGAACCACAATGTACATAAGAAACCTGGCACCTATCCGTTTGGCACCCGTCGCCAGGCCAAGTGCGAGGGCGCCAACAATGGCCAGACCGCACGCCACGATGTTAAGGTTGGTATCCCCGAAAGGCGTGGACACAACCTTGCCACCGAGCCCCCCCGTCACCAGAGGGAGTATCGGCACCCAGGCAGCGACCACGGTCATAGACGCCAGTATCACATAGAGGAGCACTCGGACCTCCCGCAGCGAGCGGGGAACGACCGCGGCGAAGTAGGTCAGGAGCATCACCTCGATCACCAGCAGCGTGTTCCACGGCAAAGCCTGGTTACCCCACCCCCGGAACACAGCCAGCATCCCAGACACAATCGCCCAGCCCGAGAATACGAACATCGAGACCCGATCCGGCGTGCGGAGCCGCGTCGGGTCAGGCTTGTCGGCAAACAAGTGGCGTGAGAACAGCAGCAGAGCAAGAAGGACGATTGTCCCAGGAAAGAGCACATACCTCTGGTATGAGGTCGGGACCAACTCGGCTCCTGCTAACGGTACAACCGCAACGAATGCTAAGAGCAACGCTCGTCCGTTGTCGGCAAGCGCGACCCAGGCCAGCAATTGAAACGGACCCAGCAAAGCTGCCACGGCCAGTTTGGACTGTCCCCTCGCCAACAGCGCAACGAAGCCCAAGATACACAGCAACTCCAACCCGATAAACCACCAGAGGCCCCTGGCCCATCGCGAGGAGCACGCCCGCCCTGCGCGGTTAAGCACTGTTCCTTCTGACGAGTTGACGCAGCAACCCGAAGTCTTGGCGGATGACGCCCCGCGTGACGGTAAGTGCCCCAAGATAGACGACAGCGCCGAGCACGACCCCCGCCGTGAGATTCCACTTCACGACCAAGTGTGAGACCGCGACGGCCGGGACCAGCGCGGCAGTCGCCTGCAAAACGACCAGGGCATAGCGCCGAAAGCGGACGCCGCCCTCACTCGCAGACTGACGCACGAAGAGGAATATGTTCCCGACTGCCTCAGCACCGGCAAGCGAGAGGGCAGCACCTAGCGCTCCTAGGAAAGGGATGAGAACAATGTTGCCCAGAACACAGACGCCCAGAGAGACACCCGCCTGGACTGTCACGACCGTCGGCCTGTTCGCGGCGAGAAAGTAGTTGCTCAACAGCAGGTTGATGCACGCCAGCGCACCCCACCACGCGACCACGCGAAGGACGACCGCGGCGCCTTCGTACCCGGGGCCATACACCAAAGACGTTATGGGCCGCGCCAGAACCGTGCACATCACAGCCATCGGGAGCACCAGCAGCGTCACGAACCGCAAGGCCAGTTCCATCGCATGGCTGAGCCGCTGTACATTCGCGACAAAGAGACGCGAAACCACAGGGAAAATGGCCCCGGAAAAGGCAACGCCAACGAAGACAAAGCCCGCCGCGAGCCGATAGGCCGCAGTGTAACAACCGACTGCCGCATCACCTTGCAGCTTTGAAAGAAACGTCGTGCCGTTCCAGTAGTAGAACATCGTAAAAACCACAGTCAGCCCGATGGGCAGGGACGGGCGGAGCAGTTCCCACCACACCTTCGGCGCGATGCTGAGCCCGGGACGAACCAGGCGCACCGAGGCCACAATGCCGGCGAACAGTACCGATAGCAGCCCGGCTCCCACGTACAGGAGAGCGTAGCTTCCAACGCCGGCGCCCTGTCGGGACAGCAGAAACGCCCCCGATGCGAGTACCGCGGCCTGCGCTATTCGGGTCAACGCGGCCAACTCCATACGCTCGAACCCTTGGAAGACCCAGCAGTAGTAGGACGTGATGGCACCTTCGAGTACGGTCAGGCTGCAAATATATACAACTCGGACGGTGGTCAATGGGAAGCAAATCAGATTGGCCAGTGCGGCAATCAGAAAAATGACCACGACTGAAGCGAGAAGTTTGATCGCCAGC
>CAIVTL010000388.1 GCA_903908785.1 Caldifarciminota bacterium
CAGAAGCTAGAGCGCAGAATGCAGAGTGAGAGCGGACTGACCGAATGACACGCACGTTTCCGAAGGAGTTCATCGAGCGGTACTCGCAGTTCATACCGGACTTCGACGCATTCCTGGATGCCATGCAGAGGCCGCTCAGGCGGACGTTTCGGGTGAACACGCTCAAGGCGACGCGCGAGCGCGCGCTGGACTTGCTGGCTGACCTCAATCCGGAGCCGCTTGCGTGGTATGAGCTTGGATTCAGTCTGGACGGGGGCGAGGGGCTGGGCAAGCGCCTGGAGCATTTCATCGGCCTCATCTATGTGCAGGAGGCGGCCTCGATGGCGCCACCTTTGGTGCTCGACCCGCAGCCGGGTGAGTGCGTGCTGGACCTGGCCGCGGCTCCCGGCTCGAAGACAACCGAGATGTCGGCGATGATGGAGAACACGGGAATCATTATCGCCAATGACCCGTCGCCGACCCGAGTGCGCGGGCTGCTCGGCAACGTGGACAGGGCCGGATGCCTGAACGTGGCCGTGTGCCGTATGGACGGGCCCAGCCTGGGCAGGGCGGTTGTCGGAACCTGCGACCGAGTGCTGGTTGATGCGCCGTGTTCGTCCGAGGGTACAATCCGGAAGTCGTCGCAGGCGCTGGCCCACTGGTCGGTGGCAGCGATTGAACGGTTCCCCTCGATTCAGAAGCGGCTGATACTGGCCGGCTATCTCGCGCTCAAGCCCGGCGGTCAGATGGTCTACTCAACGTGCACGGTCGCGCCGGAGGAGAACGAGGCGGTGGTTGCGCACCTGCTGTCAAAGCAGCCGGAGGCCGAAGTCTGCGAGGCAGAGCTGCCGGGTTTGAAGATGCGGCCGGGGCTCTGCGAATGGGAGCGCGAGCAGTTCCCCGAGGCGGCTGGCCGATGTCGGAGAATCCTGCCTCAGGACAATGACACCGAGCCATTCTTTGTGGCGCTGATTCGGAAGCCGGCATGACGAAGCGGGCGCGAGAAGTGTTCGAGCGGTTCGGGATACCCAAAGATGCGTTTGCGGGCCTGCGGGCGCTGGAGGAGCAGGAGACCATCTTCGTCGGCACGGACGAGGTGATGGGGTTCGACGCGGTCCGGCCGATGCGCCGGGGTATCCGGATGGCGAGGGTCTATCCTTACTCGCTGAAGCCGACGACCTTCGGTATGCAGGTTCTCGGCCGGCAGGCGACGCGCAACGTGATTGACGTGAGCGACGAGCAGGCCAGGCGGCTTATCAACGGAGAGAGCCTGAGTATTGAGTCCGACGTTGAGAACGGGTTCGTGCTGCTCAGGTGGAAGGGTTTTGTTGCCGGGGTCGGATTCTACAAGCGGCCCGTGCTCAAGTCGCAGATTCCGAGATTCCGCCCGGTGGAGTAGCGGCCGGCTCGTCAAGCCACCCGCCCTGCCGCAGCAGTTCGTAGAGCACGACGCCGACCGCGGTCGCGACGTTGACTGAGTTCTTATAGCCGAACACTGGTATTTCCACCGCCGCGTCGCATATCTTCAGGGCGGCCTCGGAGACCCCAAGCGCCTCATTGCCGAATACCACCGCGACCGGGAATCGGTACTTGAACTGATGGAATGGAGCGGCTCCTCTTGCGGTCTCGACGGCTACGAGTTGTACGCCGCTGGCCCTGAGGTCGGCGAGTGCGGTGGGCACGTCGTCAAACCGGCGCCACGGGACTGAGTCAGTTGTACCAAGCGATGTCTGTTCCAGCTTGTGATGGGGCGGATACGCGGTGTAGCCGCACGGGATGACTTCGGCAGCGCGAGCAGCGTCGGCCAGCCGGAAGATGGAGCCGACGTTGAAGGCACTGCGCAGATTGTCGAGCACGATGTGAATCGGCCGGCGCGGCAGCCGGGCGAATACCTCCGGTGCGAGGTCGGAGTCATGCGTTCTAACTTCGAAGGAGGTCTCGAGTCCGTCCGGAGCAGGCTTGCCCTTTAGCGAGCGTCCGTGATGTCGGGGCGGGCCTTGAGTCCGCGGCCGTCTCATTCGAGGCCGGATGCCTTGCGAACGGACTTCTGCTGGGCAGGGGAGAGGCCGGTCTTGGGCCCGAGCCGGCTGCCGAGGCTCAGGGCAATCGTGGCCGCCTTTTCTGTCAACTCGATGAGATCAAGGGCGGACGCCGCAGTCCGGCCGACCGCGACGATGCCGTGTCCGGGCCAGATGACTGCGGAGTAGCGTTCAAGCGCCCGCGCGCTCGCCAGCCCGAGTGATGAGGAACCGGGGGGCAGGAAGGGAACTGCTGTCAGGCGGTCCTGCAGCAGGACCGGCGCTTCGGTGTGCATGCTGAGCAATAGCTTGATGAGTTGCTTTGAGTTCGGGAACCGGTGCGTCATGCTGATGAGCGCGGTAGGATGGGTGTGGATTACAACGCGGTCGTGGTGCCGGCACAGCGCCAGCATGTCGTGCACCGCGACGTGGGTGGGCAGTTCGCTCGACGGTTTGACGCCTTTGGGCAGGACCGAGTATGACCGGTCGCCGGCCCCGAACCTGAGCAGGCACAGTCCTTCAGCCGGATTGCGGGCGAGGTCCCGCATCCTGACATTGGCACGTTTTACCAGCAGGGCGCTGACCCCGGGCCCGGGGCCGAGCCTTACCGAGATGTTGCCGGCGTTGGCCTCGGCCCAGCCGCGTCGCGATAGCTCGGCCGCGACGCCGGCGATGTCGTCGAGGTAGGGGCCTGCGGCTCGGTCTAGTTGAGTCCCGACAGATTTCTGATTCATAGCTGTCAAGATATTGCCGCCGGAGTAGGCCAGTGTCAAGCTGGTCGTGAGCCCTGGAACCGAGACAGGGACTCACCCCAATGGCACAGCGAAGCAGTGAATTGAGAATAGTAAATAGTGAAAGGCGGATTCGGGTTTCACAACTCTCAATTCTCTATTCTCCCGCTTGGTGTCTCAGTGGTTCAATTCCGGCAACCGGGGTGAGTGGCGACGGAGGGATTGACTTCAGGCTCGGCTTTGCTAGAACTATTCTTCGGCTTCAAGCGATGAATACCAAGTCTCTTTCTCGGTCCGTGGCGGTTGCCCTGTGCTTCGTGCTGGGGGCGTGTGGCGGCAAGCCGACCCCGAAGCAGGAGCAGGGGCGGACTCAGTCGCCCGCCCCGGAGACAATCGCTTCGGCAGTTCAGACCCCGGCCACGCCGCCCGCAGGCGATAGCGCACGCGCAAAGACTCCGGTCGTCAGGCCGCCATCGGTGCAGAAGCCCGACACGCTTCCCGACGCGGTCAGGAAGACGTTCCCGACCGCGGGTTCGACGCGGTCGGCTTCCAAGCCGTTTCCGCATCGAGTCATCAGCGACAGCTCCGGCCGAGTCCTGGGGTATGAGGTCTTCTCGGACAGCGCGGGCGTGACCGGCCGGGGCTACATGGGCATGGTGCCGGTGCAGGTGTTCCTGGACGCACAGGCGAAGCCGCTGCGCATCTACGTGTTGGACAATTCCGAGACCCCGGCCTACCTGGATATTGCTCTCGGCGGCGGGCTACTTGAGCGTCTGCTGACCTTCGACCCGGCCAGGCCGGACAGCGTTGACGCGGTGACGCTTGCGACCTGCAGTTCGAGGGCCATCATCATCGGAGTCACCGGGCTGGCGGCGCGAGTATCGGCTGAGATCGCGTCGAAGGGTCAACAGAGAGAATGACCCAGTCCCAGTTACCAATGGCCCACGAAGCTCCAATGGCTTGATGGCCAATATCGGACCGGCATTCTCGGCATGGGGAATTGCCCACCCGCGAAGGGTCTCGTTGACACGTTCCCGAACCGCGAATAGAATCATCTCCTGTCGGAACCCTCTAGCCTGAACCGGACGCTCCTGTTGATAAAGCCTGATGCAGTCGGGCAGCATCGCGTCGGGGAAATCCTCAGCCGGCTGGAAGCGGCCGGCTTCGTGATTACCGGCCTGGCGATGCGGCGGCTGAGCCCGGAGCAGGCAGAGGATTTCTATGCGATTCATCGGGGTAAGGAGTTTTTTCCCGGGCTCGTGGAGTTCATCACTTCCGGGCCGCTGGTCGCGGTGCGACTGGACGGAGAGAACGTCTGTCGTCGGGTTCGTGATTTCATCGGCGTGACTGACCCGGCCAAAGCGGCACCGGGTACAATCCGGGCAGACTTCGGCGTTTCGGTGCGCTCAAATGCAGTTCATGCATCCAATCCGGAAGAAGACGTCCGCCGGGAACTGGAGTTCTTCTTTCCCGAGCCGGATATTACCAGGAGGTAAAGTGAGAAAAGCACTGCTGTGCTTCGTCATTCCGCTACTGGCCTTGGCCGGTACGATGACCCAGACGTTCACCTTTTCACCGGGAGAGGTGAAGTTCACCAAGGCAAACGGCTATGACGTGCCGGATTTGCGCGGCTACGTCTCCACGTCCGCGCCGGGCGAGCCGATTATCCCGCAGGCGACTGTCACTTTCGTGGTTCCGTCGAATGCCACCGTGACGAACGTCGAGGTGGTGGGTTCCGAGAAGGTTGAACTGCCCGGTACGTACAACCTCCATCCGGCACAGACCCCGCGGCCGCTGAGCGTCAAGCCCGAGCCCGAGTTTGTCGGGCCGAACGGCGCGGTCTACGGCTCGAGCGCCGCATACCCGGGCAAGCTCGTCGAGTTCGGGTACACCGGCACCAAAACCGGTTACCGGCTGTGCGGAGTCAGCGCGTTTCCGCTCCAATACGCGCCCGCGGCCGGCAAGGTGACTCTCTATACGTCATTGACGCTGAAAGTGACCTATCGGGAGAATTCCTACGCGGCGACCCCGCTGACGCAGACGCAGATAGACGTCGCGGCCCAGGAACTGCGCAGCCTCGTCGCGAACGTATCCGACATCGCGAAGTTTGCACCGCCGTTGCGCCTGACCGACCCGACCGACGCCGAGTACGTCATCATCACTTCCGACAGCTACGTCTCGACGCTCCAGCCGCTGGCGGACTGGCTCTCGCGCAAGGGGTTCATTACGGTGTTCAAGACCGTATCGTGGATAACCGGCCAGTACACCGGGTACGACACTCAGGAGAAGATTCGTAACTTCATCATTGATTACTACACGAATCACGGGACGATGTGGGTGTTGCTGGCGGGCGCGAACTCGGTGATACCGGCGCGCTCCGGCCGCTCGTCCGTGAATGATGAGACCGACGACATCCCGACCGACCTGTACTATTCGGACCTGCAATGGTCATGGGACGGCGACCACGACCACATCTGGGGCGAGGCGAACGACGACACGGTTGATTTCTATGCCGACGTCTATGTAGGCCGCGCGCCGATTGCCAGCACGGCCAATGCTCAGACCCTGGTCAATAAGGTGTTTGGCTATGAGAAAGCACCGAACACTGGCTACTTGCAGAAGGCCTACCTGCCGTGGGTGAACCTTTTCACCGGCTACACGGGCAAGGCCGTGTCCGACACGATTTCCGGCATCACGCCCTCAGGCTGGACCGACACCGAGGTGTTTGCACCGTCGACCTCCGTTTTCCAGGCCGCCATCAACACCGGCTACGGCGTGTGCCACGCGGCCGCGCACGGCGACGACTACGGGTTCTACACGGACGGTGGCGTTCCTATCTATACGAGCACCCAGGCCGCTGCCCAGACTAATGGCATGGACAAGCTCGTCATCATGAACTCGATGGCCTGCATCTCGGGTAACTTCCAGAACCAGTCCTGCCTGTCCGTGACGCTGGCCAACAATGCCAACGGCGGCTCGGTGGCCAACATGCTGAACTCGCGCTACGGCTGGGGTACGCCGCCTTCGATGGGCCCGTCGGAGAAGCTCTGCGTCCGGTTCTATGACTTCTTCATCCAGAAAGACTCGTGGTTCATCGGTGTCGCGCACGCGCGCGGGAAGGACGTATACGCGTCTCTGCCCCAGAGCCAGCAAGTGTGGCGCTGGTGCTTCTATGACTACAACTTGATGGGCGAGCCGGCGATGCCGGTCTGGAGCGACGTCCCCGGTTCGCTCACCGTCACCGACCCGGACTCGGTGCCCACCGGCACTTCGAGCATCCACGTCAACGTCGCCAGCGGCGGCAACCCGGTGAACGGCGCCTGGGTCGGACTGTACAAGTCTGGTGAAGTCTGCGCCCGGAGCAAGACCAACGCCTCGGGCAATGTTGACGTCGTTATCGCGCCCGGGACTACGGGCTGGCTCTACGTCACCGCCTACGCACAGGACAAGCTGGCTGCGACCGACTCGGTCAAAGTATACGCCGGCACGGCGATGCCCTACATGGCCGTGCAGGATTACTACATCGACGACGGCGGCAACCACCAGCTCGACCCGGGCGAGACCGTGGACCTTTACGTCACGCTCAAGAACCTCGGCAGCGCGGCCGCAACCAATGTCGCGGGCGTGCTGAGCGAAGGCTCAACCTACATCACGGTCCCGGACTCGACCTCCTCCTACGGAACGATGAACGCGGGCGACACCGCCCGTGGCGACCGGTTCCAGGTTACCGCGGCCGGAAACACACCACCCGGTTCGCAGATTCAGTTCACGTGCCACGTGACCTGCGACCAGGGTTCGTGGGACCCGACTTTCACCCTGTACGCTGGCGTTCCGCCGACTCCTGGTGCGGTCGTGATGACTCACGACACCGGGTACTGCAAGCTGTCGGTCACCGCGCTTGGCTCGATCGGCGAGCGCATGCTTGCGTTTCAGGCTCACCGAATTGACGCCATCTTTGGGACAGGCCCGAACGATTCGGGACAGGGGCAGGCGTACAGCGACCCTCATTCGGTGTGCGAGGTAATTGGGTGCGCTGATCCACGCTCGCTTGTCCGGTATGCCAGCGGATTTTTGTTTCAAAGCTCAGGGAACGGGATCTGGTCAATAGATGATTCTTGCCAGCCAACGTATGCAGGAGCA
>CAIVTL010000389.1 GCA_903908785.1 Caldifarciminota bacterium
CTGGGACTAGGAAATGACCAATGACCAGGTCCCAATGACCAATCAAACCCCGAGGCCGGATTCAGCATTCACCATCCGCCGTGCCGAGCCGTACGACCTGCCCGACCTGAAGCGCATGCGCGTCGCCCTGCAGGACCTGCTCGTGGGCAAAGACCCGCGCGTCTGGCGATTGAGCCAGGAGCTGACCGATACCCTCGACCAGTTCTACGCCAGGATAATGGAGAAGGACGAGAACCGCATCTTTGTCGCGGTTACGCCGGAGGACCGGCCGGTCGGGATGCTGATGGTGCGCATTCTCGACAATCCGAACATGGACCCGCGTCCGTTCGGCCGCATTGACGATGCGTGGGTTGACCCGAACTGGCGCGAGCAGGGCGCAATGCGCAGCCTGACCCGCGCCGCCGCCGAGTTCCTCGCCGGTCGCAACGTGCCGATGATGATGCTCGACTGGGCGAACAACAACCCGCCCAGCGGAACCTGCTGGCAGAAGCTCGGGTTCGAGCCGCTGATGACCATGGGCTTCACGAGCCCGAACGACATTCTCTCCCGGAAGGAGTAACCAGTCATGAACCACAATCTCCCGCCTGAGCTTGAGAGCCTGCGCGGGTTCCTGCCCGAACTCGTTGCCGAGGCGGAAAAGAAGGTGCCCTATGCGTCCGCGCTCGTCACCCAGTCCGCCGGCGAAATGGTCGTGAAGAGCCCGGCCGACGAGCGCACCAACCCGATACCGCCGCAGCCGGGTATCCGCATCTCGGCCTGGGATGGCGCGACGTTCCACAGCGTCGCCACCAGCCGCATCGAGGACCGCGACTATCTGCGCCGCCTGACCCGCGAGTTGGTCGAGACAATCACGGTCAAGCCGGGGCCGATGCCCGAAGCCGGCCCGCAAATGGACAAGCACTTTGCGAGCGAATTCAAGGAAGACCCGGCACAGGTGACAACGCAGCAGCGTCAGGACGTCTGCCGCCACGCATTCGACCTGCTCAAAGACTTCGATGCGCGAATCGTCGCCCCGCGCGCGATGTACGGCTACACGCGCGAATACCGGCTCTTCTGCAACCGCGGCAAGCTGCTGTCGTCGGACGTCTCCGGCGTCAGCCTCTATGTCATGCCCATGGCCTCGGACGGCAAGAAACAGGTGATGAACTACGAGGGGTTCAACGGCACCGGCCACGAGGCATCGCGCGTGCCTGACGAAAAGATTCGCGAGGTGGCAGACCTGACCGTGCGCTACCTGTCCGCCGACAAGATTACGCCCGGCGAGTATCGCGTCATCCTCGACCCGGACATCACGGGCACGCTGGCCCACGAGTCGTTCGGCCACGGCTGCGAGATGGATGCGTTGATGCGCGGAGCGGCCCGGGCCGCGCTCTACGTCGGCAAGCGGGTTGGGTCAGACCTCGTGAACATCGTGGACTTCGGCGGCCTGCCCGGCCGGAACGGCTCAATCTTCTTCTCCGACGACGGCGTGCTCGCCCATGAGCCGGCGGTATTGGTGAAGGACGGAATCCTCCAGCCGACGTTGATGACCGACCTCTACTCGTACCTGCACATGCGCGACCGGCTGCCCGGCCTGAAGCTTTCGGCCAACGGCCGGCTCGAAGCCTACGACCATCCCATCTACGCGCGCATGACCAATACCTACTTCCTGCCGCTGCCGAAGGAGCGAGGCGGCATGACGAAGGACGAGATGATTGCCGATTCGGGCGATGCCATTCTCATCGAGCAGTTGACCAGCGGCATGGAAGACCCGCTCGGCTGGGGCGTGCAGCTCCAGGCGCTGCGCGGCCGGGAAATCAAGGCCGGGAAGCTGACCGGCAAGCTCTTCTACCAGGTCGGTATGACCGGCTACGTGCCGGACGTGCTGGCCAGCATCGACGGGCTGACCACCGAATTCGACGTCAGCTCCGGCGGCTTCTGCGGCAAAGGCCACAAGGAAGTAGTGCGCGTATCGACCGGCGGCCCTTTTGTCCGCTGCCGCATGAAACTGGGATGAGGCGATGAAAGCGCCGAATCCCATCCTGAGCGAGCGAAGCGAGTCGAAGGATCTCGCCTCAAGGGAGGACTGCTGATGAACATCGACAAGGTTAAGGCGATTGTCGCGAAGACCGAAGGCCTGGCCGGCTGGGTACTGCGCCGTACCGAGACCGACGCGACCACGGTTATCCGTCTGCCCGGCGTCTACACGGTGGAGAACGGCCGGTTCATCCGCCACGACAACCCGCACCCGCGCGAGGTCATCAACGCGCCCGGCGAGGAAGTGTGGGTGACTGTTTACTGCCGTCGGACCAAAGATGGGGTTGAGCAGATGGGGGAAGCCCAAGGCCAGTTCGTGTCCGACGATGAGTCCGCAGTGAAAGCCACGCTCGCCTCGCTCATCGCCGCAGCCAGCGGCCAGCCCAACCAGCCCTATCCGCTGGTCGACAAGAACGCAGTCTACCCGAAGGTCGAACTCGCCGACCCGCGGCTCATCGACGCGACGCGTCCCGAGTTGCTCGCCCGCGTCCAGCAGTTCTCCGACGACGTGCTCAAGGCGACAGCGGCCGAAGCCGGCGTCGACGTCTCCAACCTCGAAGTGTTCGTTCGCCGGTTCCACAGCCGCGTCGAGACCAATGCCGGTCTCAGGATTGAGTACCCGGCGACGCGCGCCGACGCCGAGATCTGCTTCATCGCCCGGTTTGAGGACAAGGTGGCGGAGCACACGGCGAGGCTGCGTGCGCGCCGGTTCGAGGAACTTGACCCGGTGAAGCTGGTGACGGTTGGCGCCGCCCAAGCCCGGGGAATCGCCGAGGCCGGTCCACCGCCCCAGTACCACGGCCCGGTTGTCCTTTCCGGCGAGGCCGCGTCCGACTTCATACGGCTGGAGGCCCAACCGTTGGCGCTCCACTGCGGGGCGCGCGCGGTCTATGAGAAAACGTCACGCTACGAAAAGGGCAAGCCGGCATCGGGCACCGCGCCGCTGTTAGGCGACGCGCTCACGCTCTTCTCCGACCCGCTGGTGCCGTTCGGCGTCAGCTCGCGGATTGAGGCCGACGCCTTGCCGAGCCGGCGGGTCGCGCTCCTCGAGGAAGGCCGGTATGCCGAACTCTTCGGCACGCTTCGTTTCTACCACTACCTTGGGCTGCTCGAGCAGGGCAGTCAGCCGACCGGGTATCCCGGCAATACCGTCGTGCCCCCGGGCAAAACCAAAGCCGCTGACCTGCTCGGTTCCGAGCGGGTAGTCGTCGTGAAGACGTTTTCCGACTTCCGCGCCGACCCCGCCAGCGGCGACTTTGCCTCTGAAGTCCGGCTGGGCGAGGTGAGAGAAAAAGGAAAGGTGACGCCGTTCAAAGGCGGGCTGCTGGTCGGCAACTGGTTTGCCGCGCTGGCCGACATGCGGTTCTCGCAGGAAACGATGGTCATGGGCGACTACTACGGTCCGTCCGCCATCCGCGTCGGCAACCTGCAGGTGGCGGGCTAGCTCGGCCGGGCCCGTCTTCCGCGGCTCCGCCAAATCAGTCAGGGGCAGGCGCAAGCCTGCCCCTGAACAACTCAAACCGGTTTTCTTCTACCGCTGAATTACGACCCGGGCTGCCGGCTGACCGGCTGCGGCCTCGACAAAGTAGACTCCCGGTGCCACGTGACTCACGTCGTTCGCACCCGGTGCAAGGTTCATTACCCTGCGGCCCACCGCATCCATCAGGGTTGCGGCCGGCGCCAGCGTCAACGTGCCTCGCACGAGACTGGGCACAAGGCCGAACCGGACCGGTCTTGGCGCAACCGGTTCGGCGACCGCCGTCGTCCAAGGCGAGTTCCAGCAGAAATTGTAGGGCGCGGCGTAGTGCCTGAACACGCATCCGGCCCCGCTGCCCGGCCCGCCGGGCGAGTAGTTCAGCCAGGGTGTCAACTCGCGGGCTCGGAAGGCCTCCTCGTTGTTGATGCGGAGCGTGTCCGACCAGACGCCCGGGTTGCCGGCGGACGCGAACTGCCGGAAGACCCGGCGGAAGTCCGACTCGATGCTGAAGTAGCTGAGGTTCACGTACGTGTTGCCGGTCGAACGGTAGTTCTTCAGGTCGACCCACGACTGGATGCCGGTCGGGAGGTTCGCAGTCGGCGCCGGCGTGCTGAACGTGGCGCCGCCGTCGGTGGAGTAGCAGGCCGTCACCTCAATGATTGACCCGGCCGTGTGGTGCCACGCCCACCAGAGGACCGCTTCGGAGTCGGGCACGGTGAACGCCGCCGCGACTACTGGTGCGACGACGGAGAAGGTGTCTGGCGTAATATCTGTCTCCGACCAGGTGCCGCCGTACGAGCGGCTGTAGACCACAGCCAACTGGCCGGGATACCACGTCGCGTACGCGGACGTGTAATAGACCCCGGTGCCGGCCCCGGTCGAAATCGACGGATTCGAGCCGTCGGCCCAAGTCTGCGTTTGCGCCCACGTCCGACCGAAGTCCTGGGACCGCAGTTTCGAGACGGTGCCGAGGCCGCCGCGCAGCATGTTCGTCGCGACGGCATGCAGGTAGTACGGAGATATGTTGTCGCGGCAGACCGAGAAGTCGCTGACCGTATCCACTCCGGACTTCACCGCGGCCCAACCGGCGTAGGTGCCGTCGTGGAGATAGATGACGTCAATCAGGTCCCCGTCCTGGAAAGGCAGCAGGGCGAAGATGTGCACGAAGTTGGAATCACCGATGCCTACCACTACCTGCACACGGCCGAACTGGCACGGACTGCTCCAGCCGAAGCCGGTGAAATAGTTCCACGTCTGACCGGCGTCCGTGGAATTGTAGACGCGCACCGATGAATCGAGCGGCGAGCAGACGGCCCACATCGTGCCGACAGCTTCGTAGTCGGCCCCGGTGCCGTTCACCGTGCTCGGGTGGATGACGACGTCCGGCACAAGGTCGGGCCGCCCGCCCTGTGGTTCGGACACCGCTACCGGGTGTCCGACCGGGCTCTGCGGCGGAGTCACATCCAGATAGAATTGCTGGATCTGGGTCTCGATGGCACGCGCTCCCGGTTCATCGCCGCGGGCCAGCGCTGTCTTCTGCTCGACGCGCAAAGCCTGGACCTCAGGCAGGGCCTCGACCGGGTTGTTCGTGTTGCTCATTGTCGCGCCGGGATAGGGCGGATTCGCCCTTGCCGGCCGCATCGGTTCTTCCCGGTCGCTGGTCGTCAGTGCGCCCGCAAAGGCCACCGCGGTCAGCAGGCCAAGAAGCATTGACACTACTACGTACTTCTTCATAACTGCTCCTCCGTCTGGTTTCGTCTAACTGCACGATTCAGCTCCACCCGCGCACTCTGACTGAATCGGTGAGATTATATCAGAAATGCGTACGTGTTCAACCCTGCCGTGCACCGGCAGCGGGCATCGACTCCGGACTCCGGGCCAGCGTGTCTCCGAATGTGACAAAACTTGACTTGAC
Organism: Caldifarciminota bacterium; assembly: GCA_903908785.1. Taxonomy (GTDB): domain Bacteria; phylum Hydrothermota; class Tepidihabitantia; order Tepidihabitantales; family Tepidihabitantaceae; genus UBA2258. The sequence goes on from CAIVTL010000389.1 coordinate 5,409, forward strand.
AGTGGTAATATTCCCGATAGAATTATGTGTCGGTCGCATTGGGGGCCTCGCCACCGACGTAATGCAAGATATGGCCCCGTAATCGCTTGTGTCCCGTTCAGGTCCTGTGAGTTCGTGAGCTTTGTTTCACCGGTCTCCTAGATCCCGCAACGATCCCAAGCACAACATGTCCGGAGGTTCTATAATGGGTACGCGCATTTTCGTTGGGAATCTTCCCTTCAGCGCAACCGAAGACCAGCTCAGCCAGCTGTTTGCACCGCATGGCGAAGTTGCGTCAGTCAGCATAGTGAAAGACAAGTTCACGGACCGTTCCCGGGGATTCGCGTTCGTGGAGATGAGCAACGCCGAGGCGGCAACCGCCGCGATTGCGGCCCTTGCCAACCACTCGCTCGACAATCGCCCGCTTACCATCAACATTGCGCGCGAGCGCACCGAGGGTGGTTCACGCGGTGGTTTCGGCGGCGGACGCTCCTCAGGCAACCGCTCCGGCGGCTACTGATCCGGGAAGGGCTGGTAATACCAGCCTGACTTCACTGAACGGGCGGGGCAACCCGCCCGTCTCCTTTCAAGGTCGGGCGGGGCAGGGGCCCAAGCTCAAGCGCAAGCTGAGACCCCTGGAGCACCTGGGCACCTCCGGTTCACTTCTGTTTTCTGCACTCTAGAATCTAAAATCTGACTTCGTCCGGACTGCTTGCCCGCAAACAAGCGCCCCGCCCGGTTTCCCGGGCGGGGCAAAACTACGAACTCGGAACTAGCGACTGAGCACGATGCGCCCGGACACGGTCTGCCCGGACCCGGTCAGCCGGCAGAAATAGACGCCGCTGTTCACCTCGGCACCGGAGTCGGTGCGGCCATCCCAGGCCTGCGCGCTGCGCCCGCTCACCGCCCCAAGGTGCCGCACTACCCGGCCCACGCCGTCACAGACGACCAAATCGGCGCTGCCCGGCGCTTCACACCATATCGTGGTGCGCCCGGTCGTAGGGTTTGGCCCGGCCCGGAGCGCGAAGCGCGCGGGCACGGTCTTGCCTTCCTCGATCCCGGTCAGGACCACGCCGCGGAACAAAGCCACAGTTCCGTCGTACGCGCTCACCAGCAGGTCCGGCACCGTGTCCGCGTCCCACTGCCCGAACCAGCAGCGCGAGCCGTATACTCCGGGCCCCTGAACCGGCAGGCCTGCGTCCGTCATCAGCGTCTCGGCCGCCGCCAGCACCGGGTCGTCGTTCGACCCGGCGTTGCGGTAGAAGTAGACGTTCCCGTCGCCCGCACCGCAGACCAGGTCGTTTGTCCCGTCCCGGTCCAGGTCGTACACGCAGGGATTCGCGCGGTAGAGGTAGAGCGGCACGCCGCCCGCGGCCACGGTCTCGACCTCCTGGAACGCCGGCCACGTGTCCGAGCCCATGTTCCGGTAGAACAGCACCTGGCCGTTCTCGCACCCGATAACCAGGTCCTTCTTGCTGTCTCCGTTCCAGTCAATCATGAACGGGTACGAGTTCGCGCCGACGTTCAGCGGCGTCATGTCCATTTTCTGATACTGCAGGTAGGCGACGAAGCCGGTGTCGCGCCAGACCCAGACGTTGAAATAGCCGGTCCGGTCACCGGAAACCATGTCGGGGTTGCCATCCGAGTTCCAATCCACAACCTGTGGAGTCGCTCCCTGGCATCAGCCGGAAGGCAGGACTATGTCCCCCCCGCCCGACTGGAAGAAAGAGTACCCATTGAACGCCGGGGCCGTATCCGGCCCCTGGTTCAGGTACAACCGGATTTTGCCCTGGTCGAACTGGCCGAGCACCAGGTCCTTGGCGCCGTCCTGGTTCCAGTCGTACATCGTCGGCGCGCCGTAGTAGCCGACGTCAATCGGCGTGCCGTTGTCATTAATCAGTTCCGGGCCGGCGAAACGCGGCGTCACTCCCAGCGCCAGCGGCGCGAGGAGGGCAACCGTAACGAACACGAACAGCTTCTGCATACTCAACTCCTTTGCCCCAAATGCGGGGTTCTACTGGTCAATTCTAATACTCCCCCCCGTCGCCTGTCAAGTCGGCCGGCGCGGGGTCGGGACGGGCTTGTGGTCCCGCTCCCCAATGTCTTGACCCTGCGCGCAGCGGCGAGTATATTCTGCAGTAATATCAATCCTGGCGTGTCTAAACCATAGTACATAAGATGCCGATCAAGAAAAGAAGCCGAGCCTTCTGGGTCGTCGTGGTCTTGGCGTTGGTTCTGGTCGCGGTGGCGGTTGTGCGGATTGCCACCCGTGGCTCGGTCCACCGTTCGCGGCGTTCGAGCGCTTCCCTCGTCCGGGTGGAAATGCCGTCGCGGGACACGGTGACCTACACCCTGCAGTCAACCGGCGACGTGGTCGCGATGCAGGCAGCAAGCATCGTCGCCAAGGTCTCAGGCAGCCTTGACCGGGTGAAGGCGAACCTCGGTGAGCGGGTGCAGACGGGCCAGTCCCTGGCGCTCATTGATACGACGGAACTCGCGCTTTCGGCTCAACAGACCGGCGCGACGTTCGCCGCAGCCAAAGCCACCTATGAACGGGCCAGCCAACTGCTGGCCGAGAGTCTCGTTTCCCGACAGGATTTCGACAACGCCGAAGCGGCGATGAAGGTGGCGGAAGCGAATTCCCGGACCGCGCAGGCCCGGCTGGCCTACGCCAACATCACCGCGCCGTTCGCGGGCACGGTCACAGCGCGCCAGTTTGACCCCGGGGCCGTCGTGTCTGCCGGGACGGTCCTGTTCACGCTCGCGGACTTTGACAGCGTCAAGGTAGTGATTAACGTCCTGGAGAAAGACGTCCCGCTGGTGACCGTCGGGGCCGGGGCGAAGATTGTGGCCGACGCCCTGCCCGGCGACACGTTTGCCGGCCGCGTGGGCCGGACGAGCGACGCGGTTGACCCCGCGACGAGGACCATGCGGGCCGAGATATTCGTGGCGAACCCGGGGCACCGCCTGAAGCCCGGGATGTATGCGACCGCCGACCTGCTCCTGTTCCAGCACCCGGATGCCGTCACGATTCCGGCCGCCGCGGTGCTGCGTGTCGCCGGGGACACTTTTGTCTTTGTGGTAAAGGGCGACACTGCGCGGCGGGTGCTGGTGCGCACCGGGATCGAGCAGGGCACGCGGTGCGAAATCGTCTCCGGCCTCGCCGGCAGCGAGAGCCTGATTACCACCGGGCAGCAGTACGTCAAGGACGCCTCCCCGGTAACCGTCCAATCCAGTGAGAATCCCCGGCCGACAGACGGCGGAAACCCTAAGCACTGATTCCGAAATCCCCGACCAGCCGATGGAGCACCGGAGTTTGGATGTTGGGGTTCGAGATTCCTTTGGGTTGTTTGGGATTTGATGTTTGTGATTTGATGCTTCCTTCCTAGGCTATGTGGCTCACGCGCATCGCTCTTCGCTACCCGGTAACGACATTTCTCATCGCGGTCACCATCACCGTTCTCGGGTTCGTCTCTCTTGCCCAGTTGCCCATCGACCTGCTGCCGAGCATCAGCATCCCCACGGTCAGCGTATCGACGAACTATCCCGGCGCGAGCCCGTTGGACATGGAGCAGACCGTGACCGCGCCCATCGAGCGGGCGGTGAGTTCGGTGAACAACGCGGAGTACGTCCAGTCCTCCACCCGTGAGGGTTCGTCCCGCGTACAAGTCTACTTCAACTGGGGCGCGAATACCGACGTGGCCATGGTCGACATCATCCAGCGCGTCAACCGGGCGATGCGGAGCATGCCCGACGGCGTATCCCAGCCGATAGTCCAGCGGTTCGACGTTACCAGCCGGCCGGTCTGCAACATCGTGGTCTTCGGCGACATGGACCAGCGCGACCTTTACGACCTGGCCGCCAACGTCATCGAACCCCAGATTGAGCACCTGCCCGGCGTGGCGCAGGCGCCGGTGTCCGGCGGCCGCATCCGCGAAATCCACGTCACGCTGGACCGCAACCGGCTCCTGGCGCTCAAAGTTCCCATCCAGAGCGTGCTCACGGCTATCGCCAACTCCAACCTCACCCTGCCGTCGGGCGACCTCAAGTCCGGGGCGTTTGACTACGCGCTCAAGACCGAAAGCCGGTTCAACGTGGTGCAGCCGATGCAGGACATCGTGGTCAAGACCATCGCCGGCGTGCCCATTCCCATCAGCGCCATCGGCACCGTTGAGGACAGCTACAAGGAACAGACCGAAATCGTCCGCATCAACGGCAAACCGGGCCTGACCCTGCCGGTGCAGAAGCTCGCCAACGCCAACACGGTCGCGGTCGTGAACCGCGTCCGGCAGGCCCTGCCGCACCTTGCCGGCGTGCCCCCGACCGTGCAACTTTCCATATCCTCGGACCAATCGCGCTACATTCGCCAGACCACCTCGGGCCTCGCGCGTGAAGCCCTGCTCGGCGCTCTCCTCGCGATGCTCATCATCATCGTATTCATCCGCAGCTTCCGGGGCACGATTATCGTCGCGACCGCGATACCGCTCTCGATACTCGTCACCTTCATCTACTTCCGGTTCGGCGGCGTGACTTTGAACATCATGACCTTCGGCGGCCTGGCCCTCGCGGTCGGACGGCTCGTAGACGACTCTATCGTCGCCCTGGAGGTCAGCTCCCGCCACTACGCAACGGGGGCCAGGGGTCAGGGATCGGGGGTCGGGGCAGACAAGATGGCGGCAACTCGGGACGGGCGTCGTGGTCTACAGGTCTACAGTTTTCAACGCGGGCTCCCCGCCC
>CAIVTL010000390.1 GCA_903908785.1 Caldifarciminota bacterium
ACCGATTGGCGGGTTCCGAGTGTCGAGTTACGAGTTCCGTGTTGCGAGAATCTGGTAGCGAGGTCCCGATTGTCGGATTCCGGCCGGTTCCGAGTGGTGGTCTTCCGGGGCGGGCCGCCCAAGAGGCATTTTAGATTGCAGATTGTCGATTGCAGATTGGGGGATTCGGGCCGTCGGACCGATTTGCAGCAGCCCGTATGACGAAACGCCCCTCCCGTGGCGTTTCGCTTTTCGGCAGTGCTGAATCGTCACCCAATGCGAATTACCTCAGGCGTGAGGCGCTGAGGAAACGTCGTCAGGTGCCGGTCAATGCACCGACATCGGCAGGCTGAAACGTGTCGGCTCGCTGTGGTGATGGTGCTTGTACTGATGCTGTGTGTCATCACCAGGCGCGCCGTCGGGCCAATCAGCCATCTGGAACGTCTCGTCCCAGTTGTGCATGATGGGCTCGAGCGGCTCGCGCAGGAGCGAACGCTCGTCCAGAACCTGCCTGATTCTCTGCTCTCTTGAATCACTCATAGTGGTGGTAGTGTGTTGGCCTTACCGGAATGCACGGCGAGGAACGACTCGTCAGCCGACCCGCTGACAGGCCCCGCCTCTCGTTGCAGACGGTACAATTCCCCCGACTGCTCAGGTTCCTCTTCTCGACCCAGCGAACGCGAGAGCAGTCTCCGTGTCTGCTCCAACTCACTGTCGAAATCGTCTTCCTTCGTTATCATGTTAGCCTCTGGGTGCTTCGACCGGGCAGACTGGTCGTGGCCCCAGATTTTGGAGGAACACCCCACCCTGCCGTTGCGGCAGTACCCACACCGCAGCTTCAACATTGCACTTACCATGCCAAACCTGTCGCACCAGGCCATGTCGGGCAACTGAGCCTGCCTCAGCATGTTATGATGCAACCGTGCTTTCCACACTTGCGACAGTGCCTGAGGTTGTGCCGCAAAACAGAGCAGCAGCCGCCGCATTCCTCAGCATCCGCGACGGATGCATGTTGGCGGCTCGACCCAGACGGAGCCATAATGGCATGTGGACTTCGCTGACGAACTCACGCGGCCCGACAGTGTTCAGTTGACTGTCTCGGCTTCCGGCCTATAATCGAGCCAAAGGAGTAACCATGAAATCAATCCTCGCAGTATCCCTGGTCCTTGGGACATTGGCAATCGGCCTGGCCGTTGCCGACCTGAAGACCGAGACCCTGACCCGCGCGACGCTACTCACCGGCATCGGGACGACCGAGGTGTCGTCCGCGACCGCCTATCAGGGCGACAAGCGCGCGGAAGACCAGACTGTCAAAATGGTCGGCGGCATCGGTGGGGCGTTCGCCGGCAAACCCCAGGCCAAAGTAGAAATCACCCGGCTGGACAAGGACCTGGTCTGGGAATTGAACCCGCCGAAGAAAACCTACACCGAACGGCCGATTGCCCTGCCGGCCGGGCAGGAAATCAAGGGCGGGAAAGGGCAGAGCGGCCCGGACCAGCGCCGGCCCTACAAGATTATCAAGTCAGAGCTGAAGGTGAACAAGACGGGCGCGACGAAGGACATCAACGGCTTCGCCTGCGCGGAATACCTGATTACGTGGGAGTTAGTGCTCGAAGACACGGCGTCCAAGGGCCAGGTCACGCAGTTGATGACGACCGACCTGTGGAAT
>CAIVTL010000391.1 GCA_903908785.1 Caldifarciminota bacterium
CGAGTTGAAGGCACTGCGGCGGCACAACCGTACCGGCCGGCCGCTGGGAGACGACGGGTTCATCACACGCCTGGAACAGGTGACCGGACGCGAACTCAGACCACAGAAGCCTGGCCCGCACGGTCCCTGGAAACACAAGTGAACCATCGCTGGATGGGAAAGTCTTTTATTATGTCCCCGGAATTAACAAGGCTAGGGTCTACATGGTTGACCCGGGCGGTCAACAGGTGGTCGTGCTGGACGCCCGGGCAGATACGCTGCCCACGACGATTCCCCTGCCCGCGTTCAACCCGCAGGCGCTCTCCTGGAATCCGATTGACGGCCGGGTGTATATCACCGACCAGCAGGGCGATTCGGTGTACGTGCTCCGTGACACCGCCTCTGGTATCGCCGAAGTCGGCAGGACGGTCGGCCAGTACCGGCCCGCCATGCTCGTGCGCCGCTCCTTATCATGGCCCGGCCCTGGCGTCGGGCAGGTTCTGGACGTGACCGGCCGCTGGGTGGCAGATGTGCGGCCGGGAGTCAATGACATCGGCCGTCTGCCGGCCGGGGTCTACGCAGTGGTCAGTCCCCGAGCCGGTGCGACCATGAAGCTCGTGAAGCTCGACTGAAACTGGCAGCGCGGGGGCGCCGCCCTAAGGGAGAACATCGTGAGAACAGCGATGGTGTTGCTCGTAGGTCTGTCTGCCGGGTTGCTGGCCGTTGCGCCCGCACCGGCAGGTTCTGCAAATCCTGCAGGCCGCCAGTTCGGCGTGACCACGCTTGACGGCAACATGAAGGTACTCGCCATACAGGCTCCGGCCGACACGGTTGAACTCGGGGGGATTTAGGGGACACAATACTTAATTCGATTCCGAGCGGGCGCATTCAACGTCGAAGTGCAACAGAGCGTTCAGACTTGGCGCAATCCGGGCTGCGGGCGTCGAGGCTCTGCGGCGTGATGCTGAAGATGTGCTAAGGGGAGCTCGGGACGCTAGCGGAGTTTCTCAGTCAAGCGAACAGCCGCCGTAGGCTTCATCAATTGCCCGCCGGATTCCCTCGAAGGTGAAGGACATCGCACAGGTTGCGCCCACGTCGGACAGGACTTCGGGAGTAGCGCAGTCCCGGGTTATCCTGACCGCGATTATCCGTTTGCCGAGTTCGACGGCCTTCTTCAATTCCCATTCCGCCCAGCCATTGGCGCAGGTCTTCGCCCCAACGACGCAAAGGAAGCCGGTCGCGGCGCTGATCTCCGCGGAAATCAGGGTCTTGAGGGGCTCAGCTTCCTGGCTGTCCACCAGCACGGTGACGGGTTGTTCATTGACACGGACTTGGACGAAATCCGGGTGCTTCGACCAGGTGACCAGGATGTCCTTGTAGTAGACGTCGTTCGCGTAATCGTAGCTGGCGAAGATGACTTTCGTGTCTGGCTTCTTTTCGACAACGGGTTGCACGCGTGGGACGGGTCGCGCTGGGTGAACGGCCGGCGTCGGGTGCATCGCCGGTGCCGGGCTGGGACGTCTCTGGATGGCGGCCTTGAGGTCATTGTAGGCTCGGCTCCATCCGTGAGTGTTGAAGTCGACGCAGACCTGGGGCGTAAGCAGGGCCGGTAGCGCGTGGTTGTCAATCCTTGCCGGGAGTACGGTGACGTGGTCCAGAAGGCAAACCCC
>CAIVTL010000392.1 GCA_903908785.1 Caldifarciminota bacterium
CTCCTAGGCAACAACTTCGGCGTGTGGGCGAATCTTGCCAGCAGTTCTGCGCTCGTGGCCGACGACTACTGCGGGCTGGACGTCATTGACATTACGAATCTCAGCCAGCCGCTGATTGACTCAGTGGCGTTCCGGGGCGGCTTTGCCAAGGACCTCAGCGTTGACGGGAACCTCTGTTACGTGGCGAGTGAGATGGCGGGATTGAAGGTTCTGGACGTGAGCACGCCGTCAGCACCGGCTTGGATTGGGGACCTGAGCGCGCCATACGGTCAGCTCCAGTCGTGGTCGGTGGCCGCACGAGACAGCTTCGCCTACGTTGGCTGGAGGATTCCCTGGCTGCGGTCAGTCGATGTGAGTGACCCGACGCAGCCGCGACTGGCTGGGAGTTGTGACCTTAGCACCATGCCCGAAGACATGGTGTTGCGCGACACGCTGCTTTGCGTCGCCGAAGACGGCGTATTTCAGGTCGTCAACGTCGCCCGGCCGCGAGAGCCCGTGGTCGTGGGGACGTGCGGGTTGCAGAATGCCTCGCTCGACCTCTTTGTTTGCGATTCACTGGCCTACGTCAGCAACTGGCCGTCGCCCATCATCAACATCAGCGACCCGACGCATCCGTCGACCGTCGGGAACTTCCCCATGCCCTTGGGCGGAGTGTACGTCCGAGATACGTTCGCCTATCTCGCCATGTCCTACGATTCGATGTTTGTCTACAGCGTAGCGAATCCAGCCCTCCCCGTTCGGCTCGGCAGCCTCGATTTCTCCGGTGGGCAGCAGTACGCGGAATACAACGTTGACATCGAGGTACTTGACACTATTGCCTACATCGGGGGTTGGCATCTCAAGACTGTGAGCGTCGCAGACCCAAGGGACCCGCGCGAGGTCGGGGAACGCTGGAATCCCCCGTCGTCCTACATACCCAGACTGACGTACGCCGCACCCTATCTCTACGTGGCTTGTTCCGACGCTGGCGTGTGCATCATGGAGACGTTGCAGACTGGAATTAGTGAGCCAGCCCGAAGGCCAGCAGCAAGCCGTATTTCCGTAGCACCGAGCCTAACTCGCGGTCCCTTCCGCGTCACGGTAAACGTCACGGGCCGGGCATTTGACTTGGAGGTGTTCGATGTAGCAGGGAACCTGATACAAAGAAAGACCGGTTCGATGAGAGGGGCACAGACCATCGACCTGACCAGCGCCCCTGACGGTGCATATCTGGTCATGGTCAAGACCGATGTTGGTATGAGCACGACGAAAGTCGTGAAAACAAGGAGATAAAGCATGAGAAGGACAGCAGTTCTGCTACTTGCCGTGGCGGCAGTTGCGCTGCCGCTCAGCAAGAGCTACGACGTGGTCCCCTACAAAAACTGCATCGGGACCGCACCCGGAGGCGCGCAATTCGGCGTCTCCCGATACTACCGGAATACGCTGGACGACATCACGCGCATAAGCGTCTGGATTGGTGAGACTTACGTGGGTGCCCGCTACAGCGTCGAAGTCAAAGACGGCAACACAATCGTGGCGGGCAGCTACGACGTGCCAGCGCTCAAACTGTGGGGCTGGCTCGATTTCAACTTTGACACGAACTACGTCGCGCCCGTGCGCGGTAGGGACTACAAGGTCATTGTCACCCGCGAGAACAACAAAATGACAGTGTTACACACAGCAGGTAATCTTTATACTGATATTCTAGTAACTTGTTTGTTGGATTACGGTGAGC
>CAIVTL010000393.1 GCA_903908785.1 Caldifarciminota bacterium
AGCGACTGCTTCCTGCGGTTCGAGCAGCAGGGCTATGCCATGCCCAAGAGGGGACTGCCACCGCTTTCCGCCGAGGAAAACGGTGGCTGTACCACTCAGCTACCTCGCCGGCGGCGCACGTCCTACGAAGACGCGCTCAAGAAAGGACGCGCCACGCTACGCGGTGGCGACACGGTCGAAGAACAGGTTGCCCGGCAAAAGGAGGGCGCCGCACTCGCAGCCGCAATCGCCGGCAGACTCAAGCCGGTTCTTCAGGCAAAAGGCATCACCGCCCTCGGGTTTCTGCCCTACTTCAACTTCGCCCAGAAACTCGGCCGCCTCTCCCGCAAGTACGCGGACAAGTCCCTCGATATGGCCGCGGCCGACTTGATTGACTACTACGAGGCCAAAGCCCTCGCTCCAGACATCCTTCGTGCAATCGCCGCCACGCTGTTCGGCATTGCGGGCCTGTCCTAGCCGGACTACTGCAAACTGCCAACTGGAAACCGACGCGAAGCGTCGCCCCGATGCCGATGGAGGGGTCTCTCCTCGCGGCGAAACCGCGCTGCGCCATCGCGGCCACCCTTTCAATGTCAACCTCTGACCGCCACGCACGCGCTTGACAAGCGCCTGCCGCCATCTTAAGATGCAGCTATGTCAGCACAAGGTCGCCCAGCGTTGACGGATACACCGAAGATGATTAGCGTCCCCGATAACCTCCCGCGGACAGACGAATGCCGGTAAGACCCAGACACACACTTGGTGAGAACCGCCCTGTTGCCCAGCGGCAGTTCACGGACCGTGACGACTTCCAGGAGCTAATTCACCGCGCGGTTCGCTCGCCCGGCAGGCAGTTGCCAAACGTCATCGTCTGCTACGGTGTCGGCGGGGTGGGAAAGACCAGCCTGCGCAGGAAGCTCTGCGAAACCCTGGATTCAGACCCCGGCGCAGCCTACTCGGTGGTTGACTTCGACATCCCCGCACACCGCAGTCAGGAAATGGCCCTTTCAGTCCTGCGCCGGGAGTTCCGTCGCCGGTACAGAGCTCCGTTCAACACGTTCGACATTGCATACGCCGTCTACTGGCAGAAGGCCAAACCTAACGTGGCGCTCCAGAAGGAGTCGTTTCCGCTCTGGGAGGAAGGCGCCATAGTGGCCGACCTTGTCGGTCTGTTGGGAGACGTCCCTGCAGTCGGATGGATTCCCAAGCTCGCCAAGATGGCAGGGAGAGGTTCGAGGTTGGTCGAGGAATGGTGGACGAAGAGAGGCAACGAGGAACTCCGCGGCCTGCACGGCCAAGACGCCGTACAGATAGCCGAGCGGCTGCCGATGTTCTGGGCCGCGGACGTCAGGGACTACCTTGCTACGAGGGAAGTGCGCGGCGTCGTCTTCCTAGACACCTACGAAGCGCTGACCGAAGGCGAGCGGTCGGAGGGCAGGCTGCTTCAGCACGACGCGTGGGTGCGTGAACTCGTGGCGCAGTTGCCCGAGGTGCTGTGGGTGATCTGCGGCCGCGAGAGACTGCGTTGGGGAGAGATTGACAAGGAGTGGGAAGTGCATCTCGACCAGCACCTCGTGGGGAACCTTGCCGTCCCTGACTCCGAGCAGTTCCTGGTTTCCTGTGGAATTGATGACCCTGCGATTCGTGCGGCGATAGTCGCTGGCAGCCAGGGACTGCCGTACTACTTGGACCTTGCGGTGGATACATATCAGCAGATTGTTGAGGCTGCCCAGCGCCCCCCGGTGCCTTCGGACTTCGCGCGGACCTCGACGGACGTATTCGCGCGCTTCCTGCGCCATCTCACTCAGCCAGAGATAGAGACGCTCAAGGTCCTCTCGATTCCGCGCTTCTGGAACCGCGGGTTGTTCGAGTTGCTGGTGAAAGAGTTTCGCACCGATTATCCCATGACGGCCTTCAATGACCTGTGCCGGTTTTCCTTCATTTCCGAGGATGCGGCTCGTGGCACATGGTCAATGCACCAACTGATGCGCGAGAGCCTGAAGGACCACCTAGACAAAGAACTCAAGCAACGCATACACAAGGTCCTGTTTGGACACTACGCGGACCAAGTCAAGGATGTTGGCGTCAGGGAAGTCGGGCCGGAGCATGGCGCCCGGTTGTCCGAGGCATTTCACCACGCTCAGAGCGCCGTTGGCGCAGAAGAGCTATTCACTTGGTTCAATCAGGCGGCGTCCGCTTTCAGGCAGGCGGCGCAGTGGACGGTACTTCTCCCACTGTACCGAAACGCGCTCACGCTGTTGCAGCAGGAGCTTGGGCCGAACCACGTCCTTGTCTCTCAAGTCCTGACGGAGATCGGCGTTTCTCTGCACGAACAGGGGAAGTACGCTGACGCAGAGCCAGTTTACCGCCGCGCTCTCGCAACAAGCGAGGCGGCGCTTGGCCCAACCCACCCCGACGTCGCAACGGATTTGAGCAATCTCGCCGCACTGCTTTGCGCCCAAGCTAGGTATGCCGAAGCGGAAGCACTACAACGCCGCGCACTGGCCATTCTGGAAGCACAGCTCGGTTCTGACCGTGCCGAAGTCGCCAATTCCCTGAACGAACTCGCCACGGCGCTGCACTACCAAGGCAAGTATGCCGATGCGGAACCGGCGTATCGTCGGGCATTGAGCATACATGAGAGGATCCTCGGGCCCGACCATCCAGATACTGCGACAGACCTGAACAACCTAGCGGTGCTGTTGTTCGACCGGGGCCTGCCTGCCGACGCGGAACCTCTGCATCGCAGGGCACTGGCGATACGGGAGGCCCGCCTGGGACCTACGCACTCCTATGTCGCGTTCAGTTTGGATAACCTTGCTGCGCTGCTTCGCGGCCTCGGGAAGTACAGCGAGGCAGAGGTGCTGCATCGTAGGGCGCTGACGATTCGAGAAGAGCAACTTGGACCCGACCATCCTTACGTCGCCACGAGCCTGAACAACCTCGCAGCGTTGCTGTGCGACCGGGATGAGCTGACCGAGGCCGAAGCGCTGCACCGAAGGGCATTGGCGATCCGGGAGACGGCGTTAGGGCCTGACCATCCCGTCGTCGCTCACAGCCTCTGCAATCTAGCCACGCTACTGTGCAAGCGAGGCCAGTATGCCGAAGCGGAATCGCTCCTCCGCAGGGCGCTGACGATTCGAGAAGCAAAACTGGGTCCAATCCACCCGGACGTGGCGAAGTCGTTGGACAGCCTTGCTGAGTTGTACGGGAAGACAGGCAGGGTTGAACTAGCCACTGAATGCACTGCCCGGGCGGAAGCCATCCGCGCCACAAGACAGCCATAAACTCCTACGGACCCTCCGGGGGACGGCGAGGGACACTTCCCAATTTCCGGTCGGAAGCGTGTCAAGGAACTCGGCTGGAAACAGGCACGACACCAAGCCCCACGCGCTGCGCGCGAGTCTCCAGCCACACTATTTCCGACTGACGATTGTCGAGTGACGATTGACGGACAGGACGACTCGGCGTCAGTTTGCAGGTGGCAGTGTCCGGAATCCGCGCACTCCGGCAAGGCACACGATGTCCTGTTCCCCGGTTCTTCTGTCTCTGCGAGCTACACCACGCGGTTCATCATGATGAACCGGCTGGCCGCGCCTTCGGCGCGAGTCCCCCGGTGACCAGTTTGCAGGCGCGGAGCGGCCGGCTACGGTCTGCGGTCCCGGCGGGCCGGACGGTCATGGACAATGATGTTGTCGTCCGGGTTGGTGGCGAAGCCGATGCGCTTCTTCTTCGGCTCCGGCGGCTGCATGAGCCTGCGGATAGCGTCGAAGACGACTTTGAACTGGACGTCGTACTTCTTCTCCAGTTCATCCAGCCGCTGGGCGAGACCGGCGTTCTCGGCCAGTATCCGCCGCAGACGCACGAAAGCCCGCATTATCTCGACGTTGACCTGCACCGCTCGTTTGCTGCGGAGTACGCTTGAGAGCATGGCCACGCCCTGCTCGGTGAAGGCATAGGGCGCGTGGCGTCGTCCGCCCCAGGAACTTGAGGTGCCAATTTGGCACCTCAAGATTTCGAACTCTTGCGGATTGAGCTGGAACATGAAGTCTTCCGGAAACCGGTCCGCGTTGCGTTTGACTGCCCGAACGAGGGTTTTGGTCTCGATACCGTAGAGCGCCGCGAGGTCGGCATCGAGCATCACCCTGTGCCCGCGAAGTTGGAGTATCGCCTGTTCGATGCGCCGCATCGGAACCGGAAGAACGGACTGTCGGTCGGTTAGCTCAGGCATGAGCCCGTGAGGATAGAGCGGCAAGGCCGGAAGTCAAGCGGGCACGTTGGCCGCTTCGCGGAAATCCCCAGCCCCAAACTCCAAATCCCAAACAAGCACCAATTCCCCAATGACCCCGGCGGCCTGCGGCGTGCGGCTGTCTACAACTTCGTCCGGCGCAGGCGGAGGGAGTTGGTGACGACGTTGATTGAGGACAGGGCCATCGCCACTTCGGCCATGATGGGATGGAGCAGGCCGAGCATGGCGAGCGGTATCGCTACCACGTTGTAGGCGAACGCCCAGAAGAGGTTCTGCCTTATCTTCACAAAGGTGGCGCGGGAGAGCTTGATTGCGGAAACAACACCTGTCAGGCTGCCGCGCACGAGCGTGACGTCGGATGACTCAATCGCCACTTCGGTGCCGGTACCGATAGCGATGCCGACGTTGGCCGCCTTCAGGGCGGGCGCGTCGTTGATGCCGTCGCCGACCATGGCCACGCTGCCGAACTCCTTCTGCAAATCCATCACAACCTGCTGTTTCTGCGCGGGCAGGACTTCCGCAACCACACGCTCGATTCCGACTTCGCGGGCAATAGCCTCCGCGGTCTCGCGGTTGTCGCCGGTGAGCATCACCGGCACGATGCCCAGCGCCTTCAAGCCCGCAATCGCCTCGGCCGAATCCGGCTTGACCGTGTCGGCCACGCCGATGACACCCATCGGCTTGCCTCCGGCCGCGACGTAAAGTACACTCCGCGCCCTCTTCTGGAGTTCTGCCGCCGCATCGGTGAGAGCACGGCAGTCAACCCCGCATTCCTTGAGCAGTAGTTCCTTGCCGACGGCCACCTGCACGCCATCGACCATTCCTTTGATGCCCTGACCCGGCACCGCCTGCACGTCGGTCGCGAGGGGGCTTGGGACACGACCCGAAATCGCCGAGCCGATTTCGGTCATGTCCCGCGCCGCGCCGATGACCGCTCCGGCCAGTGGATGTTCTGACCCCTGTTCCACTGCAGCCGCCATCCTCAGCACGTCGGCCCGCTCGACACCGGCGGCCGGAATCACGTCGGTGACCGCAGGCCGCCCTTGGGTAATCGTGCCGGTCTTGTCGAACACGACCGCGCGCACGTCTTTCAGGGTCTGAATCGCCTCGCCGCTGCGGAAGAGAATCCCGCGCTCCGCGCCCATGCCGGACCCGACCATCAAGGCAGTCGGAGTGGCGAGTCCGAGCGCACACGGACAGGCGATGACCAGCACCGCGACCCCGGCAAAGAACGCGAGCGACACGACCGGAAGTTCCGGGTTCACCCACGGCAGGAATGTAGCGGCCCATACGAGCATCGGCTTGAGAACCGGCGTCAGGAACATCCACGCGGCAAACGTGGCAGCCGCGACGAGCAGCACCACCGGCACGAACCGGGCCGTGACCTTGTCGGCAAATGCCTGAATCGGTATCTTCGTGCCCTGCGCCTGCTCGACCAGCTTGATGACCTGGGAGAGGAACGTGTCTTTGCCGACGCGCGTCGCCTCGACCTTGATGAGGCCGTTGCCGTTCACGGTCGCGCCGATGACCTCGTCCCCCGCTTTCTTCTCAACCGGCAGCGATTCGCCGGTCGCCATTGATTCGTCTACGCTCGTGCTGCCTTCGACAATCCGGCCGTCGGTGGGAATCTTCTCGCCCGGCCGGATGACCATGACGCCTCCGGGCGCAAGCTGCGCGACCGGCACTTCTCTCTCGACGCCTTCGGCCGATAGAATGTGCGCGGTGCGCGCGCCAAGCGCGACGAGCTTCTTGATTGCCTGTGAGGCCCGACCCTTGGCCCGCGCCTCGATGTACCGGCCGGTCAGGAACACGGCCATCACCATGCCGCCCGCGTCGGCAAAGCTCTTTATCGGCAGCCCGGCCAGCACGGCAACGCCGGAAACCAACGCCGCACCCACACCGAGCACAATCAACACGTCCATCGAAGCCGACCCGGCCCGCACCGAGCCCCATGCCCCGCGTATCGTGGTCCAACCCGGGCCGAACAGGACAGCGGCGCAGAAGGCGACGTCAATCCAGGTCATGCCCGGAACATGAACCATGAAGACACCATGCAGCACCATCAGAAGCATCGGCACGAGCCCGAGAATCCAGGCCCAGACCAGCCGGTTGGAGGCACGGCGCAATTCGGCTTCGGCAAGGTCTTCGCTGCCGGCCGCTTCGTGCCTGACCTCGTAGCCGACGTCGGTGACCGCCTTCTCCAGAGCGGCAACCGGCGACACCTTGGGGTCGAACTCGACGATTGTGTTCTCGATAGCGAAGTTCACGGTCGCTGTCTTCACGCCCGGCAGCCGGTTCAGCGCCTTCTCCACGGTGGCGACGCAACTCGCGCAGCTCATCCCGCCGACCGCAAGCGTGACTGTCTGGGTCTTCCCCAGCTCCGCCTTGTCGAGCAGGACCGGCTCGGGCAGCGCGGTCTCGCCTTCCGCCACCTGGACTTTGGACTTTGGACTTTGGACTTCGGACTTGAGGAACCGCTCAGGTTCCGACTGGAACCTCTTCAGGCAGTTCGGGTTGCAGAAGTAGTAGGTTGTACCCTTGTAGTCCCACTTCGCCGCTTCCTGCCCTTCCTGGACCACCATCTTGCAGACCGGGTCGATGTGGGCGGAACGAGGAGTTATGAGTGACGAGTTGCGAGTTACGAGAGGCTGGGGACTAGGGGTTAGGGACTTGGGGCTAGGGCGCGGCGAGGGCAGATCACCCGAACCCTTTGTGTCTTTGTGTCTTTGTGGTGAGATTCCGGTTGTTCTGACTTCTGCCTTCGGCTGCGTTACCGGCTGCGGCTTGGGCTTGAGCCCCAGGAACAGGTCAGGGTCAGACTTGAACTGCTCAAGGCAGCCGGGGCTGCAGAAATAGTACGATTTGCCTTTGTACTCCCACTTGCCCGCTTCGCGGCCTTCGATGACGTGCCTCTTGCACACTGGGTCAACGTGAGACTGTGCAAGGCCGCCCGGGGCGGGCGCTATCGCCGGTGCCGCCTGCTGTACCGGCGGCTTGGTGCCGATGTATGATTCAGGGTTCTGCTGGAACTTGCGGGCGCAGACCTTGGAACAGAAGTAGTACGTTACGCCGTCGTACTCCCGCCGGGC
The DNA here is from genome assembly GCA_903908785.1 of Caldifarciminota bacterium. Classification (GTDB taxonomy): domain Bacteria; phylum Hydrothermota; class Tepidihabitantia; order Tepidihabitantales; family Tepidihabitantaceae; genus UBA2258. The sequence goes on from CAIVTL010000393.1 coordinate 7,318, forward strand.
AGCTTCCAGCCCCTCGACGACTTCCATCTTGCAGACCGGGTCAATGTGTCGAATCGGAACCGTCTTCATGTCGTGTAGGCTCCTTCGCCCAGGGGCTAGTTCTTACGCCGGAACAGAGACCCGAGAGGGTCAAACAGCGCCCTGATTGGTGCTTTGCCGAAGAAATCCCGCTTCAGTCGGGGCATCAGGCCGACGATGCGCACCATGTCACCGAACGAGAACTGCTCGCGCTCGCCGACGGCCAGCACGTATCGCCCTTCATTCCCCGGCCGCGTTACGGTCGCGACGTAGGTGCCCGGCCCAACGCGCAGCCGGAATTCAGGTCCCATCAGGTATGAATCGCCGCCGAATGGCTCAAAGAACTTCGTCCACTTGTACGCGCGCCCATCGAGCGCGGCGATTGTGTCCGCCCCACGGGTCACCCTGACCGACAGGTCGGTAGGTATGCCAACCTCGTCGGGAACAAGGAGGTTGACGTACAGGTCGAACGAATCCGGGCTGGCAATCTCGTACACCGCCGGCTTGCCGAGGAAATGGCCATAGAACGCCTTCGATACCTCCGGTTTCTCTACCCTGGTCGTACCCGTGTCGGTCACCATGTACGGCTGGTGCGCATGGGCGGACCCGGCGATACCCAAAGCCAAGCACGCCCACACCAGCAGCAAGTGTTTGAGTCTGGCGCTGTGCGCCGACTTCTCGACTTGTCGTAACAAAGGCCTGTTCATGCTATCTCCTTAGACGCGGGAGAGTGGGTTCAAGACTCTGCGCCGGAGGTCGCAATCGCGGGGTCGGCAGTCGCTCAATCGTAGAGTGAGCCAATTCCCGGTTTGAGGTTCTTGAGTGTCCGCCGGACCACCGCCACAATCCGGCGTTGCCGAGTCTCGGGCCGCTTCGCGTCCGCGACCCAGCCCGCATAGATGCGCCGGTACGATGGTGCCAGCCGGTTGAAGCTCTGCCACGCCTGCGGGTCGGCCCTGAGCGCCTCAACCAGTTCCGGGGGTACGTGGGACGACCGGCGGTTCGAGTCGGCCTTCTGCCACTTCCCCGTCTTCCTCGCCGTCCTGACCGCGGCGAGTCCGGCCTGGGTCATCCTTCTTTCGGCTATCAGCAACTTCACCTTGGCCTTGTTGACCTGGGACCAGATGCTGCCCGGTCGCCGCGGGGTCCAGCGCTGCCGAAACCTGTCGCCATCGACTGCCTTGACCTGGCCGTCAATCCAGCCGAAGCAAAGTGCCTCGTCGAGCGCATCCTGGTAGCGCAAGCCGCTGCAACCCGCACCCTTCTTGTACATGTACACCCACTCGCCCTGCGACTTGTCGTGGTTCTTCGCGAGCCACCTGCGCCACTCACCCCGGCTCCGGAAATCCAAAGTCTCAGGCTCGCAGGTGTCGGCCATAGCGCAACGAGTGTACCCGCCGACCGGGCACAGTCAAACGACCGGCGACGCAGGATCGGACGACTCCAAGTTTCCGCTCCGCTTCCAGCGGAACTCCCGGCCGCGCCCGGTTTGGCGGCAGATTCTTCTACGAGGCTACTGCTTTGACGATGAATCCGATAATCACACTCCCAGCCATTCCCACTCCGATTATCGGCGCATAAGCCCGGGTAATGATTGCTGAAGGCAAGCTCAGGCCGGCTCCTAACAACAAACCCGTCAAAGCCGGGTGTATTCCCAATCCCACGTTCGGAATCAGGAAGCCAATCATGAATCTCTCCAGGAAAGCCGCACCCATAGCTTCGGTTCTCTTTCGATTGTTCTCGTACTTGAGCGGGATCATGATCAGCACATCAACTACTCCGAAGACCAGGCCACAAATCGCTCCTAGGATAACTTTGTTCATAGTCCTACTTTGTCAACTCTCCCATCCGGCGGCAAATCCCTTTGGTTCGTGCTTCCGGCTTCGGACCTTCGTTAGGCCGACACCAAATCACGGCTGCGAGTATGCCCGCTTCAGAGCTTCGATGTCTATCTTACCCATCCGGAGCATTGCCTGCATCACTCTCGCGGACTTCTCGGCGTCCTTGTCCTGCAGCAACTCTCCAAGAATGCGCGGGATGACCTGCCACGACAGTCCGTACTTGTCTCGAAGCCAGCCGCACCTCGATTTCTCTCCGCCTTCGGAGAGCTTCTCCCACAGTCTATCCACCTCGTCCTGTGTCTCGCAGTTCACGAAGAACGATATTGCCGGGGAGAAAGTGAATTGCGGGCCGCCATTCAACGCCATGAATTCCTCTCCTTCAAGCCGGAACGTCGCGGACATCACCGTGCCCTTCGGGCCCGGCCCTCCTTCTCCATAGCGGAAGACACTCACAACTGCGGAGTTGCCGAAGATGGAAATATAGAAGTTCATCGCCTCTTCAGCCTTGCCGTCGAACCATAGAAACGGCGCTATCTTCTGCATACAGCCCTCCTGTTACGCACCGGGAAGCCGCACCCGAAGCTCAGATGCGACGTCTATGCTGCGGTTTCGACTTGTCATGTCGGCTTGGGTTTTGTTCTTCGGGCTTGATCCGTCATTTGCACTCCGTCATTCGGACTTCCGTTCTGCCTCCATTTGGGATTTGGTGCTTGGAGTTTCCGTTCTCGCGTGCCGCCGCCCGCGAGAACGGAGAGGGTGGGATTCGAACCCACGGTACCGTTAGGTACACATGCTTTCCAGACATGCCCGTTCGGCCGCTCCGGCACCTCTCCATGCGAAAGGGGTCAGGGATTAGGGGTCGGGGGTCAGGGCGAAGCAGACCGCCGGCCCGAATCACCTCGTGCTAACTACCCGGCCAGCATAGCCAATGCGGCGCGAGAGTCAACGTGTGGGCTACTTGATGAGAACGAGCGTTCCCGGCTTGACCGCGTCCACGATGGTCTTAAGTGGCATCGAATCGAGCTCGATGTAGTTG
>CAIVTL010000394.1 GCA_903908785.1 Caldifarciminota bacterium
CCGTAGCCAGCGACGGCACGACCAGGATGTCCACGTTCCCCGACACTTCGCTCGCAACCCGCTTGATCTTCGCCGCTTCGGGCGAGAACGCGATGTCAAGGGCGAGCGGCCCTTCAATCACCGCCTCACCAAACTCGCCCTGGTCTCCCATCCTCGTCACAATCGCCCAGTCCAGCGTTTCCGCTATGTTCAATGTTATCTTCTCGACTGCCGACAGCAGCGCGACCTTGGGCCGGCCGATTCCCAGCAGCCGCGCCAGTCCGACGGCATTGCGCACGATGTCTATCTTCCGCCGCAGGTCGAGTTCGGCGTTGATGCCGCCGTCGGTAATGAACAACACCTTGTTGTAAGTCGGCAGTTCAAGCAGGGCCACGTGCGAGAGAATATGCTCTCCGCGCAGTCCTAAGTCTTCCTCCAGTACTCCCCGCAGGAAAGTCGCAGTGTCAACCTGGCCCTTCATCAGGAAGTCCCCGTTCTTGGCCACGTCCTCGATGGCCGAGCGGATTGACTCCGGCTGGGAGGCCGTACCGCGAATCGCGAACGCGCCTGGCGCTATCTTCTGGCTCGTACTGATGGTGTTGATTCGCTGCTCGTCGCCGTACATCACGCCGTCGGCGATACCTGCCTGTTTGGCCGCGTGCAGGGCCTCAATCGTCGCGCAGTCCTCGGCGCAGGCGACCACACAGCGCCGCGAACCCCGGGCTTTGGCCCGCGCCAGCAGGTCTTCGAAGTTGGCGACCGGCCCGGAATCAACAGCCATAGTAGAGACTAAACTCCCACGGATGGGGCCGGCGGGCGACTGCCTCGACCTCGTCCATCTTCAACTCGACCCACTTATCAATGGTCTCCTTCGAGAAAACGGCATCATGAGCAAGGTACCCGCTATCCTTCTTTAGTTCGTCGAGCGCCCGCACCAGTGAGAACGGCACGGCCTTCTTGCCCAGGTCGAGCGAGTCGAGCCTGCCGCTGAGCGGCTGCCCTGGGTCCGCCTTGGTCCGGATTCCGTCCAGCCCGGCCATCAGAATCGCGGCCAGCGACAAGTACGGGTTGGCCGTGGCATCCGGAATCCGGTATTCGATTGCCATCTCGGCCGCACTCGTAATGTAGCCGGGAATCCTGATTGCCGCGGTCCGGTTGGCAAACGAGAAGAAAACCAGCACGGGTGCTTCGTAACCCGGCACGAGCCTGCGGTACGAGTTCGTACTCGGGTTGGTCAGGGCGCACAGGCTCGGCGCGTGGTTCAGAATCCCGCCGATGTACTGCAGCGCCAGCTTCGACAACTTGCCCTCTGCCTTGTCGTCGCCGAACAGCGACACGCCGCCGTTTTCGTTCTTCGTTCCTCGTTCCTCGTTCTTCGTTTCTCTCTCTCCCCCGGCCCCCGACCCCTGACCCCTGACCCCTGTCCTCTGTCCCCCGTCCCCCGTCTTCTGCAGGTACATATGCACGTGCATCCCGGACCCGGCCTCGCCGAATATCGGTTTGGGCATGAAGGTCGCGCTCTTGTCGTGCTTGAACGCGAGGTTCCGCACCAGATACTTGCTCAGCATCGTGCCGTCGGCCGAGCGCATCGCCGGCAGGAACATCGGTTCGACCTCAACCTGCGAATACCGTCCGCCTTCGTGATGGTGGTACTTCACCGGCACGCCGCACTGCGTCATCAGCAATGAGAGTTCGGAACGGAAGTCGGAACTCCGGTCAAAGGGCGGGGCGACGTGGTACGCCGGGCCCTTGAAGAGCGAGAAACCCGACGGGTCGTCGTGCTTCAGTTCGTCGGTCTCGATGCGATACGCTGCCGACGACTGGTCGGTCCAGAACTCGGCCTTGTTGAACAGGTAGAACTCGAATTCCGGCCTGACCATCACCTCATCCGCGTGTGTTTCCTTCTTCAGAGCCGCTATCGCCCGCTGCAGTATTGCCCGCGGGTCACGCTCGTACCTGCGCTTGCCGTCGCTCTCGTAGATTTCGGCGAAGCAGGAAACCGTCGGTTCCTGCGCAAATGGGTCAATGAATGCCGAGTCGAGGTCCGGCTTGAGCACCATGTCGCCGGCATCAACGGTCCGAAACCCGGCTACCGCCGAGCTGTCGAACCCGACGCCCGCTTCCACCACCTGCTCCAGCCGCTCAATCGGCAGGGTCACGTGCCGGAGCCGACCCGGCAGGTCCGAATACTTCAGGTCAAGGAACTTGATTTCCTTCTCGAGGATTGTATTTTCGATGTGCTTCACGCCTCTAAGCTTGCCACAAACCGCCCGAAAGTCAATCCCATCAGGCCCACTCCGGGCAGAACCGCTCATGAATCGCTACTGTCCGCCGCCCGCGGCCATGGTCTCTACCGCCTTCTTCACTTCCTCGACCGATGCTCCGTCTTCAAGCGTAGTCAGGTCGCCCATCTTCGCGCCTTCGCACAAGCCTTTGAGAACCCGGCGCATGACCTTGCCCGAGCGGGTCTTGGGCAGCGTCTTGACGAACTGGACGTCGCGCGGCGTGGCAATCGCACCGATCTTCTCGCGTACGAGGGCGATGATTGACTTCCGGGTCGCGTCGCTCGGCTCCTGTCCCTGCTTCAGAACCACGAACCCGACAATCGCCTGCCCTTTCAGTTCGTCAGCCACGCCGACCGCGCTGGCTTCGGCCACGGCCGGGTGGCCGGAAATGACTTCCTCGACCTCGCGCGTGCCCAGCCGGTGCCCGGCGATGTTGATAACCTCGTCGGCCCGACCCAGCACCCAGAAGTACCCTTCTTCGTCCCGAATCGCGTAGTCGCCGGTGTAGAAAAGAAGCTTGCCCTGGAAGTGCCTCCAGTAGGTCTGGACGTACCGCTCGTCGTCGCCCCAGAGCGTCAAGAACGTGCCGGCCGGCAGCGGCGGCCGCGCCACCAAGAGCCCGCGCGTCGCGGCCGGCACTTCGTCGCCGTTTTCATTGACGACAATTAGGTCCCAACCGTACACCGCCTTCGTCGGCGAGCCCGGCTTGAACGGCAGCATCTCGACCCCGGGCATGTTGGACAGCATCGGCCAGCCCGACTCGGTCTGCCAGTAGTGGTCGACTACCGGCTTCTTCAGAGCGTCTTTCGCCCACCGCCAGGTCGGCTCGTCAAGCGGCTCGCCGGCCAGGAAGATATAGCGCAGAGCGGACAGGTCGTGCTTCTCGAACCAGTCCGACGGGAACTTGCGCAGCATCCGCATCGCGGTCGGCGCCGAGAACATCACGTTCACCTTGTGCTTCTCGCACACGTGCCACCAGATGCCCGGGTCCGGGTAATCCGGCGTACCCTCGAACACGACCGTCGTGATGCCGGCCAAAAGCGGCGCGTAGCAGACGTAGCTGTGCCCGACGGTCCAGCCGAAGTCGGAGGTCGAGAAATAGACGTCGCCGGGCTTCGTGCCGTAAATCAGCGGCATCGAGCAGGCGAGCGCGGTCATGTGGCCACCGGTGTCACGGACCACGCCCTTGGGCTTGCCGGTCGTGCCGGACGTGTAAAGAAGGTAGAGCGGATGGTTGCTCTCGACCGGCACGCACTCAACCTTTGTCCCGCGGTGCTTTGCCATTTCCTCCGACCACGATTTGTCCCGGCCCTCGACGCGGTTCCACTTGCCCAGTCCCCGGTCCAGCACGATGACGGTCGGTACTTTGTTCTTGGCCAATTCGAGCGCCTTGTCCGCGATACCCTTCAAGTCAACGGTCTTCTGCTTCCGCCTGCCCGCGTCGGCGCAGATGACGAGTTTCACGCCCGCGTCGTCAATCCGGTCGGCCAGCGACTCGGTACTGAAGCCCGCGAACACGACCGCGTGGGGCGCGCCGATGCGCGCGCAGGCGAGCATGGCGACCATCGTCTCTGGCACCATCGGCAGGTAAATGAGCACGCGGTCGCCCTTCTGCACGCCGTGCTCCTGCAACACCGCGGCGAACGCGTTGACGTCATCCAGCAACTCGCGGTAGGTAATCTTCCGGCTCAGGCCGGTCTCCGGGCTTTCCCAGATGATGGCAACCCGGTCTCCGCCCCCTTCCAGCACGTGCCGGTCAACCGCGTTGTAGCACATGTTGGTCTCGCCGCCGGTGAAATAGCGGTAGAAGGGTTCGTGGCTCGAATCGAGCACCTTGTCCCACTTCCGATACCAGTGCAGCTTCTCGGCCTGCTCGGCCCAGAACTGCTCCGGGCTGCAGAGCGAGCGTTTCACTATCTCTTCGTACTTACCGGTCACTAGTCCTCCTGCTGATTGGATACTTTTCGGTCTGCGCTGAGGCCGCCGGCCTGAGGGGCGGCGTCGGAACTAGAGCGGCTCGATGATGACGAGCGGCTGGCCGTACTCGACCGACTCGCCGTCGTCAACCAGGATGTCTACCACCTTGCACTTCTTCTCGGCCTGAATCTCGTTCATCAACTTCATCGCTTCGACGATGCAGAGCGTCTGGCCGGTCTCGACCACGTCGCCCTTCTCGATGAACGACGGAGATTCGGGTCTGGACCGCAAATAGAACGTCCCGACCATCGGTGACGTCACCTCTTCGGTGTTGGCCGCGGGCTTTGCCACCGGGGCCGGCGCTGTGGCGGGCGGCGGTGCCGCGACCGGTTCCGGCGCAGGCTGGGCCGCGACGTAAACCGGCTCGGCCGTTGGCTGCGGGGTTTTGGGAACAGCCCCCGCCGACGCGGGGCTCGGCTCTCCGGCGCCGCGTCTGATTCTCACCTTCTCATCTTCGTGCTCCCCACTCAAAGTCGGTGACGCCGTGGCCGGCAACCAACTCCACCAGCCCTCGCAGTCGCCGCACCTGCGGATCCTCCGGCGCTGCCGCGGGTTTGGCTTGTGCTTGAGCTTGTGCTTGTGCCTGCGCTGCTGCCGCCGCGGGCTTCTTCTCCGGCTCCGGTGCGGTTGGGTTCTTCCGCCACTGGAAGAACTTGAGCGCCACCTCGGGAAATATCGCGTAGGATATGTAGTCCTCTTCGTGCTGGACTAAATCCTTGCTCAGTTCCTTGCGCGCCCTGGGCATGGCCGGTTCGAGCAGGTCCGCGGGCCGGCCCTTTATCGGCTTCTCATCGCCGAGTATCTTCAGGGCCACTGCCTCACGAATCGGGGCCGGCGCCCGGCCATAGAGACCCTTCACATAGTCCTTGGTCTCGCGCGTCACGCGCTTGTACCGCTCCCCCGCCAACACATTGTGCACCGCCTGCACTCCGACAATCTGGCTGGTCGGGGTCACGAGTGGCGGAAACCCGAGGTCCTCGCGCACGCGCGGCACCTCTTCCAGCACTTCCTGCAGCCGGTCCCCCCGCCTTCTGCTCCTTGAGCTGGGACAGCAGGTTCGAGGCCATTCCGCCCGGAATCTGGTGGATGATAACCATCGAGTCCACGACCTTGGGCAGCGTGACACACTGGCCGGCAGTAACCTTCTCAAAGTGCGTCTCGACGATTTCCATCTCGGCCATGTTCAACCCGGGGTCGCGCGGCGTTCCGGCGAAAGTGGCAGCCATGGTCTCGGCCGCGGGCTGCGAGGTCATGAACGCCAGCGGTGCGGTTGCGGTGTCAATCACGTCAACGCCGGCCTCGGCCGCCTTCAGGTACGCCGCCACCGCCATGCCGCTGGATGCGTGGCAATGGAGTTGCACCGGCAGGCCGATGACTTCCTTCAGCGCCTTGACCAGGTCGTATGCCATGTTCGGCGAGATAATCCCGGCCATGTCCTTGATGCAGATGGAGTCAATGCCCATCTCCTTCTGCTCGCGCGCCCGAGCCAGGTAATACTCAATCGTGTGTACCGGCGAGATGGCATAGCAGAGCGTGCCCTGCGCGTGCTTGCCGTGCTTCTTCACGTACTCGACGGCACGCTCCAGGTTGCGCGCGTCATTCAGGGCATCGAACACGCGGTAGACATCCAGCCCGCGCTCGGCCGACCGGGCCACGAATTCCTCGAGCACGTCATCCGGGTAGTTCTTGTACCCGACCACATTCTGCCCGCGCAGCAGCATCTGTAACTTGGTGTTCTTCACCCGCTTGCGGATTTCGCTGAGCCGCTCCCACGGGTCCTCGTTCAGGAACCTCAGGCAGACATCGAACGTTGCCCCGCCCCACATCTCAAGCGACCAGTAGCCGACCTTGTCCAAGTGTTCGAGCACAGGAAGCATGTCGGCAATCTTCATGCGCGTAGCCCAGAGCGACTGGTGTGCATCGCGCAGCGTCGTGTCCGTAAACTGAATCGGCGGGAACGAAGAAGAATCCGGCCCGCTGGCGGAAGCCGGCTTAGTCTCTTTTGTCATAGTATCTCACAATCTCATGGCTAACGAGCTCCATGGCCATGGCTCGGGAACCTTTGACTAGGATTGTATCCCCGGGACGGATGATGTCAAACAGCGCCTCTCGTGCCTCGACACTGGTC
>CAIVTL010000395.1 GCA_903908785.1 Caldifarciminota bacterium
GTGGGATTCGATGCCCTACTACCACTCACAGGGCACCTTTGATTGGTATGAAGTCATCGTCTACGACACGACCGTGCACACGGAGACCGGGGACAACGTAGTCCTCGTTCAGTACCTGACTGCCAATGGCTTTACGGCCAACACTATCGGCATGGAGGACCCCCAGTCACAGGTCGGTATCACCTACCTGAACCGCGGCAGCTACCATCGTGGTGCGTCCCCGATTGTCCCGGGCATGGCCATCAAGTACACCACCAACCCGCCCCGGGCCAGGGTTTCGCTTGAGGACCCGGGCAATACCGTTGCCGTCCCCACGCGGTTGGCGCTGCTGCGGACGTCGCCGAATCCTTTCCTGGGCAGGACTATGTTGACGTATGCGGTTCCACGGGAGATGAAATTGGCGCTGGCGGTGTATGACTTGTCGGGTCGAAGGGTCACGGACTTGTTCAGGGGTATGGCTCAGCCCGGTATTCACACTGCGCTTTGGAACGGCAGGGATTCAAGGGGCCGGAGCGTTGCCCATGGTGTGTACTTCTATCGGCTGGAAGGCGACGGCGTCAGCCTGGCGCGTAAAGTCGTGACGGTCGAGTGACCGTCGCGCGCAATTGCGGGCGGGCCGTCGTCGCTGACAGCCCGCTCTTCGTTTGACCGAGCTTGCGCATCGCTAATCCTGGTCAAGAAGCCGAGCCATCTGCCCGGGTTCGGTTATAGACCCTCGGAACATCCTGACCGGTTCGGGTGCGACTCGCACTAGCGCGGGCAACGGCTCGTCGCCCATGTGCAGGAACAGTTCGGGATAGAGTAGTGCGTCAACCACCTCCGAGTGGACGCGCTGTGCCATAACGTGCCCGAGGCGACGCAGTGCCGCGATTGCCCGGTTGGCGGCGTTGGCGCTGCCGGTAACGAACATCTTCAAGCGATACTCATTGATGTCTGCCATGATGAACCCCCTCAGTTCAACGGTTAGACCTGCAACCCCACGTTTCGTACGCCATGTCATTGTGCCACAACCGTGCCAGGACCGGGTGGGGCCAAGTCGAGGCGCAAGGCATTGAGATACCGGGCGTTGTACGCGGAACTGCGACAGGACCCAGGGTGACGCACCACGGAGCGGCTGAACTCGACATGTCACAGTCCTTCGCTGCTGCTAAGTGTAGACGCAGACGATACAACCCCCAGAACCGATATTGAGCCACGAAAGTACCAAGCTCGAAACTCGAAGGCCGAATGACGATTGAAATTCGAAGGGCCAAAGGCTCCGATTTCGAATTTGAATCGGGCTTCGAGCTTCGGACTTCGGGTTTGGTGTGTGTCTTCGTGGCCATAAATCTCGGGATCAGGGACAACCGTTCAGCTTGACTCCGAGGCGGTTTCGTATACTGTAGCCTTGAGTCCGAACCTAGAAGGAGCCATTATGAATCGCAAAGTTGGAGTAGTCGGCGCCGGCACCATGGGCAACGGGATTGCCCAGGTATTCGCCATGGCCGGGTACGACGTAGTGTTGAACGACATCGAGCAGAAGTTCCTTGATAAGGGACTGGCCGCGGTCAAGAAATCGCTGGGCCGGCTGGTCGAGAAGGCCAAGCTGACCCAGGAGGCCGCGGACGCGGTCCTCGCACGAATCAAGCCGAGCGTGGACATTGCCGCGCTCAAGGACTGTGGGCTGGTAGTAGAGGCCGCGACCGAGAACCTTAAGCTCAAGTGCGAGTTGTTCGCCAAGCTGGACAGCGTGTGCGGACCGGACACGATTCTCGCCACCA
>CAIVTL010000396.1 GCA_903908785.1 Caldifarciminota bacterium
CAAACTCCAAACCCTAAACACCAAATCCTAATCCCTAACCCGTAACTCGTAACTCGCAACTCGTAACTGGCCCACCGAGAGGCTCATGGGGACGCTCCTTGCGACGTATTCTGGATTGTGGCTTCAAGCGTGTGTTTCAGGGCGTAGGCGAAAAGACAGGCCCATGCTCGTTCAAGAGTTTCCGCCATCGCTTCACGACAAGGGCACGCACAAGTTCGCGGCGAAGCCTGCGGCATCGTTCGTCTGGAAGTTCGGGCAGAAGTCCCCCTCGAAGTCCTTCGCGACGTTCGCCATGAAGTCTCCTCAAAGGTCTGTTCGGGAAGCATGTCGAAAGCCACCCTGGGGGCAGGGGAGGGCAGAAGACGGGAATTATGAATAGTGAATTGAGAATAGTGAAGTTAGGGCGCTCTTCGGCCGCCAGCTAAATGTATGCCATAGTGCACATACGGAGACCAGAAAATGAGCCGCAAGCCCCGCCCGGCCAACTCACTTCTCGCCTCTCGTATCTCGCTTCTCGCATCTCGCCTCTGTGACCCGCAACTAGCAACTCGTAACCCGCAACTCGCAACTCGTAACTCGTAGCTCCTTTCTCGCCTCTCCCCTCTCGCTTCTCGATTCTCGTATCTCGCCTCTGGTATGCCGAAGTTGCAGAAGCGGCCGGAATGGAGTATAATATGAGGTTAATCAAGGGCCTTTGGCCCACAGGGAAGGAAGGAAACAGCTATCGTCCGTCCGTTCGGTTCGACGCCCCTACCCATGAGCCCGCATAGCGCGGGCACTCACTCGTCCCCACAATGTCCGACAAGGCCGCAACAAAGTCACGGCATTGCCGGCCGCTGCAGGCAACGCCGACGAAAACCAGAGAGGGAATAGTGACGCGCAAGGAGAACGCCTGCGGCAGTCGGAGGTCGGGGACGCGCGGCTGTGAGAGCCATGACGGCGGCGCGCTCTGCTACGTTGCCGGCCCGGCAAGGGGCAGGGAACTCGGAAAGATGATACGCGAGACTCAGACACGCCTGGTCCTAATCCTTCTCAAGCTGGCGGAGGCGTGATGGACGCTGACGGAATGCGGATTCTGCTGGTTGAGGACAACCCCAGCGACGCACGGCTGGTCGAATGGTACCTGTCCAAACCCGGGAGCGGCGCGTTCCAGGTCAGTTGCACCGAACGGCTGAGCGACGCGCTCCGGGAACTGGCCGCGACCCGGTTCGACCTAGTGCTGCTCGACCTGTCGCTGCCGGACAGCACCGGGCTGGATACGGTGCGCAGTGCCCGCCGCGCCGCCGGCATGACCCCGATTGTGATAATGACCGGGCTCGACGACGAAGAAACGGCGCTGGCCGCCCTGCGCGACGGGGCGCAGGACTACCTGGTCAAGGGCAAGTTCGACAACCGCGAATTGACCCGCTCGCTCAACTACGCGATTGAGCGTGAGCAGAACGAACAGGCGCTGCGCCAGACCAAGGAAGCCCTGGAGGCAATCATCGCCGCCTCACCCGCCGCGGTGCTGTCGCTCGACGCCACGGGCCGCGTCGTAACCTGGAACGAGTCGGCCGAAGACATCTTCGGCTGGACCGCGGCCGAGGCGGTCGGCCGGATACCACGGTTCGTCCCGGCCGGAGGCGAGGCGGAGTTCGGCGCCCTGCTCAAGCACGTTCTTGCCGGCGAGCCGGTTTCCGACCTCGAAGTGCAGCGGCAGCGGAAAGATGGCGCGCGGATTGACGTCAGCCTCTCCGCCAGCCGGATTTGCGGCGCGGACGGCGTCGCCTCCGGCGTTGTCGCGGTACTGGCCGACGTCACGGAGCGGAAGCGAGCCGAAGCCGAACTGCGCGAAAGCGAAGACCGTTTCCGCGAGCTGTTCGACAGCATGTCTTCGGGCGTAGCGGTCTACGATACGCGCGACCAGGGCGTAAGCTTCACCTTGGAGGACATCAATCAGGGCGCGGAGCGGATTGACTCCCTGCGTCGGGAAGAAGTGGTCGGCCGCAACGTCGAGCAGGTCTTCCCCGGCATCGAGGAGTTCGGTCTGCTCGCCGTGCTGCGACGGGTTTGGCAGACCGGCCGGCCGGAACGGCATCCTGTTGGGCGGTACGAAGACGGCCGCATCTCCGGCTGGCGCGAGAACTACGTCTACCGACTCGCTTCGGGCGAAGTCGTGGCCGTGTACGACGACGTCACAGCGCGCGTGCAGACCGAAGCGGCGCTGCGCGATAGCGAAGAGCGAATGCGCGCGATTACCGGCTCGGCCAAGGACGCCATTATCATGATGGACGACTCCGGCCTGGTGATTTTCTGGAATCCGGCGGCCGAAACGACGTTCGGCTATACCGCAAAAGATGTCATCGGCCGCAAGCTGCACGAGTTCCTCACACCGGAACGGTTACGGGCCACCCACTTGAACGCCTTCCCGCACTTTCAGAGAACCGGTAAGGGTGCCGCGGTCGGCAAGACCATCGAATTGCCAGCAACCCACAAGGGCGGCAGCGAAACGGTAGTCGAACTCTCGCTCTCGGCAATCCAGGTCGGCGGCAAGTGGCATGCCATCGGCATCCTGCGCGACATCAGCGAGCGGAAACTGGCGGAGACCGCCCTGCACGAGAGCGAAGAACGTTACCACGATCTCTTCGAGAACGCCACCGACCTGATTCAATCGGTCGGACCGGACGGTAGGTATATCTTCACCAACCGGATGTGGCGCGAAACACTCGGCTACTCCGAAGCCGAGGTTGCGCAACTAACGATGTTCGACGTGCTGGCCCCGGAGTCGCACGAGCACTGCCGGCAGGTGTTCGGCGGACTGATGGCCGGCAAACAGGCTGAGTGCGCCAATACAATCTTCCTTGCCAAGGACGGGCGCCGGGTATTCGTCGATGGCAACCTCAGTTGCAGCTTCAAGGACGGCAAGCCGGTCGCGACGCGCGGCTTCTTCCGCGACATCACCGCCAAGCTCCAGGCCGAGGAGGCGTTGCGCGCGGTCCAGGCGCGGCGCGAGCAACTGGAGAGCATCGTTCAGCGCAGCCCGGCGGTCGCGTTCCTCTGGCGCACGGACGAGCAGTTGTCCGTAGACTTCGTCTCATCGAATGTCAGCCAGTTTGGGTACGAAGCGGGCGAGTTTTCAAGCGGCCGCCTGCGCTACGCCGACATCGTCCATCATGAAGACCGCGACCGTGCAATCGCCGAGGCTGCGCAGCACATTGCAGCCGGGACCAGCGAGTTCGTGCAGGAATATCGGATTCTCACGAAGACAGGCGAGCAGCGCTGGATCGAGGACCACACTTGGGTGCCGCATGACTCCGACGGAACCATCACTCATCATCAAGGTATCATCGTCGACATCACCGAACGCAAACAGGCCGAAGCAGCGATGCGGGAGAGCGAAGAACGGTTCAGAGGCATGTTCGACGCCGCGCGCGATGGAATGGTGCTGGCCGACGTCGAGACCGGCCGCTTCGTAACTGCCAACGGCGCTTTCTGCAGCATGGTCGGCTACGGTCCGGAGGAGGTTCTGCGGTTGTCTGTACCCGACATACACCCATTGGAATCGCTGGCCCACGTTAAGGAGTCGTTCGACAGTCTGGCCGCGGGAAGAATCTCGCTTGCCCCCGGCCTCCCGGTGAAACACCGAGACGGCAGCGCCTTCTACGCGGATGTCAGCGCCGCAGCGATACTCGTAGGCGGCAGGAGCTTCTTGATGGGTGTCTTCCACGACATCACCGAGCGCAGGGCGGCCGACGCAAAGCTGCGGGAATCCGAAGTGAAATTCCGGACCATCTTCGACAGCGCAAGTGAAGGCATGTTCGTGGTCGAGCAGGAGAGCCGGAAGCTCGGGCTGGCCAACAGTTCGTGCCTGCGGATGCTGGGTTACTCGGCTGAGGAGTTCGCGAACCTGAGCATCGCCGAACTCCATCCCGAAGAAGACCTGCCGTTCATATTCGAGCAAATCGGGGGGCTCATGAAGAGCGAGACGGCCAAGCGCGGCGACATCCGGTTCAAGCGCAGGGATGGGAGCGTGTTTCCCGCTGATTCGAGCCCGACGGGGATGATGCTGGGCGACAAGAAGTGCATCCTCATCACGTTCCGCGACATCACCGAACGCAAGCAGGCGGAGGAAGCGCTGGTATTCAGCAATGTCATCCTCCGCACGCAGCAGGAGACATCCATTGACGGAATACTCGTCGTGGATGAAGCCGGTCGGATAATATCCTTCAATCAGCGCTTTGTTGACATGTGGGGGATTCCTTTCGACGTGATAAAATCAAAATCCGACGAAGGTGCGCTGAAGTCGGTGATGAACAGACTGACAGCCCCCGAGGAATTCGCCCGTAAGGTGCAGCATCTCTACGAAGTCCACGACGAGACATCGAGGGATGAGATACTCCTGAAAGATGGCAAGACCTTCGACCGTTACTCGGCCCCGATGCTTGGCGCCGGGAGGAAGTATTATGGCAGGGTATGGTACTTCCGCGACATCACCGAGCGCAAGCAGGCCGAGGCCGCTCTTGCCGAGAGCGAACTCACGTATCGCCGTGTCTTCGAAAGCTCGAACGATGCCATGATGCTGCTCGACTCGGAGAAGTTCCTCGACTGCAACGATGCGACCTTGAGGGTCTTCGGGTACTCGAAGCGCGACCAGTTCCTAGGCAAACATCCGGGCGAGGTCTCGCCGCCGCTCCAGGCCGACGGCCGCGAGTCCCGCCTCGCCGCCGACGAGAACATGGTGACCGCCGTCCGCGAAGGCCGGAACTTCTTCGAATGGCTCCACCAGCGGGCCGATGGCACCGCATTCCCGGCCGACGTGCTGCTGACGCCATTGGACTACCGTGGCCGGAAAGTGCTCCAGGCGACGGTGCGCGACATCACGCCTCGCAAGATCGCCGAAGCCGAGATAGCGAGGAAGAACGTCGAGCTGGCTCAGTTGAATGCGCTGAAGAACCAGTTCCTGGGCATGGCGGCGCACGACCTGCGTAACCCGCTGACTGTGGTCAACACGGCGAGCGCGTTCCTGCTCGATGACGCGTCGCGGTTGCTGTCCGACGAGAAGAAGCATGACTTCATGCGTCGCATCAACGCCAACGGCGAGTTCATGCTCAAGCTGATTAACGACCTGCTGGACGTGGCGAAGATCGAATCGGGCAGGCTCGACCTCGAGCTGGCCACCGGCGACCTATGCGACCTGATTGAAGAGAACCTGACGATGAACCGGATGCTGGCCGAGAAGAAAGGCATACGACTGGACTACGCGCCCGAG
>CAIVTL010000397.1 GCA_903908785.1 Caldifarciminota bacterium
CTGCAGGAACCGCGCCACCTTCCGGTCATCCTCAACCACGAGAATCCTCATCCCGAGCCCGCCGTTTCCCGGCTCGTCCAGCTCGGTCCGCACGTCATCCTACCATTATGCCGTCCGAACTGCACCAATCAAGCGGCAGCCGTGGCGACGGCAGCAGTCCTTCACGGCCCGGTGTCGCCGCCGTTGTCAGTGTTCTCGTTCTGCACGCTGCGGCCGGCCTTGAAGTTGTTGAAGTTCCAAGTCAGGCCGAGCGACACGACCTGCGCCTGACGGATGGATTTCGAGAAGCTGTAGAACCCCACGCCCTGGGTTGTGGATTCGTGCCGGCCCGTGCCCAGTATGTCGCGGATTTGGAGCGTCAGGGACAGGCGGCGGCTGAAGAACTGCTGCTTGACCGCGGCGCTGGTTATGAACGAGCCTTTCTCCGTACCCTGGGACGCGACTTCGGGTGCAGAGTAGCGGGCATTGACCAGGAGACGCGTGTCCGGGAAGAGCTGGAACTCATTGCTCAGGTTCCCTTCCCAGATGAAGCTCGTGCGCGTGGTGCCGAGAAGCACGGCGTCAAGTCGGTAATGATACGCGTCCCCGCTGAGGGTGACGTTCCACCATTTCACCGGCCGGAATTCAAGGTTGAGTTCGCCGCCGAGCGAGTAATCGGTGCCGACGTTGTCCGACGTCTCGAGCAGGACGTTTTGCCGGTACACCGACGATACGTCGTCAATGACGTTGTGGGTGATGCGATAGTAGGCATCGGCCGAGAGCTGGCCCGAGCCGACCGGCATCTGGTAGCCGACTTCCCAGGAGTCGATGTTCTCCGGCTTGAGGGCCGGGTTGCCCTGCTGCACATGGAAGGCGTCTCGCCAGGTGATGAACGGCTCCAGGTCCCAGCCCTCCGGCCGCTCGATACGACGCGTGTAGCTGGCCATCAACTGTCTCTCGCCGGGGAGGTCGTACGATAGATGCACGGTCGGGAACGGGTCGAGCTCCCTGACCGTGATGCTGGAATCGATGTCGACCAGCCTGATCAGGCGGTCGGTAAACTCGCCGCGCAGGCCGAGTTCGAACCCGAACTTCGCGAGGTTGCCGGAGTAGAGGCCGTAGAGCGAGTGGACGTCGTCCCGGAAGTCCACCGAGTGGCTGAACAGCGGCTGATAGATATAGCTGTGCGAGGTCGTGTCGTACTCGTACCGGCTCGTGCCGTTGTTGGACCGGTCGAACCGACTCTCGTACCCGGCCTCGAACTTGTCATCTTTACGCAGGGGCAGTGTGTAGTCGAGCTTGATGGTCAGCTCTTTGCTCGGGCCGGTGCCGCTATCGCGCAGGGCGCTGGTCGTGTCGCCGGTGGTCGAGTCGGTAAGCGTGGTGCTCTGCAGTTCGGTTCCGCCCCGGCCTAACAGGTCAACGTGGGCCGCGAGCTCGTGTCCCTTGCCGAAACTGTGTACGTCGTCCAGGTTGAGAGCGTAGAAGATCCCGTTCCGGCTTGACCCGTCAATGCTGTTGTATTTCAGCACGCCGGTGCCGGGCCGGGTCGATTCCGCGTAGGCAGCGGTCTGACTGAAGCCGAAGCTCCGGTTGCCGGTCCGGCCGCCAAGGCTGAGCACATCGCTCTTGCCTAGTTGCAGGTCCATGCCCGCGCGCACGCCGTAGGGGCGGCCGCGGCGCGTACGGTTGCCGGAAGCGTCGACGAATGAGGTGGTGTCGTTCTGGATGGTCCGGTCGTCAGTCACGCGCTTGTCCCGGAACCGGCGCAGGTTGTAGTCCGCGCCGGCGAACACGTTAGCGATGCCCTGCCGGTAGCCAAGCAGGAAGTCGCCGCCGTAGCTGCCGTCGGTGCCGCCCCGCGCGTTGACAAGGCCGTTGACCCCAAGCTGCCGCTGCTTCTTCAGGATGACGTTGATGATTCCGGAAATGCCTTCGGGGTCGTATTTCGCGGACGGGTTGGTGATGAGCTCGATATTGTTGATAGTGCTGGCCGGAATCTGCTGCAGGGCCTCGCTGGGGTCGAGCGGGGACGGCCGCCCGTCCACCAGCACCTTGAAGTTGCCGCTGCCGCGCATGGTCACGGTTCCGTCCGGGTCTACTTTTACCGATGGAACGTTCTCGAGCACGTCCACCGCCGTGCCGTTTGCCGCGGTCTGTTGGTGGGCCACATCAACGACCTTCTTGTCGATTTTGAAAGTCAGGGACGGACGCTCGCCGACCGCCTCCACGCCCTTCACCGCGACTACCGTTTGCTGGAGGGTCATCCGGCCCATGTCGCGGGTCGCACCGGCAGCCAGGGTGATGTCCCCGACCGTCTTTGTGCGGTAGCCGATGAAGGACAACTCCACGGAGTAGCGGCCCGGCTTGACCCCGTCGAGCCGGAACGCGCCGTTCTGGTCCGTCACCGTGCCGGTGACTTGAGCGCTGTCGCGCTGGCTGCGCAGCACGATGTTGGCGTACTCAATCGGCACGCTGAGGTCGGCATCGTACACCTGCCCGGTGATAGTGCCCTTCTGCGGGCCGCCGGGGAGAGGATTCTGCCCGGGCTGCGCGAGCGCAACCCCGGCAAGAACGAGCAATAAACCGATGACGGACGCGTATCGTTTGGTCATGGCAGGAGTTTTCCCTTCATTTGAATAGGTACTATCATAAACGCCGGGCCTTAAGGCAGGGTTAAGCGCCGGTTAAACTGAGTTAATCTGCGTAGCCGGTCACAGGGCTGTACGTTCCACGATTAGAGATGTCCGCGGGCGGCCCGCGGATTTCTCAGTCGGGAATCGGATGAGCCGCCGGCGGTCGCTGGACCGGCCGGCCCTGCACCGTTGCCGCCCGGCGTGGACCACGAATCCGCTTGACACTTGCCACGCGCGGGGTAAAATTCTGCGACCTTATACTAAGGAGGAACCGTATGCGTCGTTCTCTGTTTAGCCTTCTGACCGTGGTCGCAATTGCCGCTCTGCTTGTCACGACCGGCTGCGAGCGTTCCAGTGTGCTTCGTGTCGCCTCTATCAATGGCGGCAACACGGTTCGGTCGGACATCGCCGACTTCTACACGTACTTCGACAAAGTAGATAGCGAATGGGTTACTATCTACCAAGTGCTGCCCGATACGGTCCTGGTCGAAGTCCAGTACGTCGAAATCGGCGCCGGGCTGCCGACGTGGACGCCCTACGTGGCAGTCATCAACAAGGCCACGATTACCTACAATAGCGCGGATCCGACCGTCACCTACGACCCGGCGGTCATTCCGATGTCTTGGTCCGTCAAATCCGACCCAACCAGTCCGAAGGTCACGAAGTACAACACGTTCGCAATGACCGTGGTGTCGGGTACATGGAAGGAAAAGGCCTTTGGCGGCGACGTGGCCGATCCGCCGGACTACGACATCCTGGACCTCGTGGATGCGACCCTCAAGATATCCGGCTACGATTCGGTGGCGCTCAAGACGGTCGAAGCTACCGGCAAGTTCCAGATAGAATTCGGTAACTTGTACGACGACCCGTCGAAGCTAGGCAAGTAGACGCCGGGCGAATCAACGGGTGGCCCGACGAAGGGCTTGGGCCTGAAAACCTAGACGATACGGTTCCGAGAGTTCAAACAGACCACCAGCGCTGCTGGTGGTCTGTTTTGTGTTCGACCGAGCCGGGCTGGCCGACCCGCGTCGCAGCACTGCCCGTCCCCAACTCGCAACCCGTAACCCGCAACTCATAACTCTGCGTTGACGTCGCTCCGGCTGAGACTTGACTTCGCTGTCGCCAACCGCTAGATTACTGACGAGATACCGATGCCGAGAACGATGCCCAAGTGGTTGCTGCTGGTCCTGATTGTCGGCTGTGGCTGTGGCTGGTTGGTGAAGCCGGCCGAGGTAGAACTGGTCGGGTTGACGTTTCCGGGCGAGAACCTGGTGGATATTACCGTGCTGATACGCAACCGCAACCCATTTTCGGCCAGGGCATCGGACCTGGAGTACAAGATAAGCATCGGCGGCGAGGTGATAGGCCGGGGCCGCACGCCTCAAGTCCTGTCCTTCGGCGCCCGGGATTCACTCGTGACCCACTTTCCGCTGAGCTACGATATGGCCGCACTGTCGCGCGTCCTGCCCCAGATACTGCAGGATACCGTCGTCGTTCGGGTTGATGGCACCTACCGGTTGCGGTCGCTGCTCTCGTCGCCGAGGCTTCCGTTCGCCACCGAGCGCCGCATTCCGGTCAAAGCGAGACTGGGCGGGATTTTCCAGAGCCTGCTCGGCGGCACGCCGGGAAAGGGAAAATAGGGAATTGGCCCGACGCATGGCCGGTGAGATACGGAGAATGCCGGGCCGCGACTCCTTGACTTTGCTGCCCACAACCGCTAGATTTTTGATGCTATGACGAGTACATTTCAACCGGGAGTCCATCGCCCCGGCCTGATAGCGGCCGCGATTCCCCTCAAGAAGGACGCGGGAGGCTCGTTGTGCGGCTCGGCACACACTGGAGACGACCGACCTGCGGAGATAACTTCAACACCTGAAGACCTTCGCTCTGGGCGCTGCGAATCTATGTTCCGTCTATTTGGGAGGAAACAGACATGACTAAGCCAGGACGACCTGCACGCAGAACTCCGAATGGCCGGACGGGCAGGGCCGAGGGGCTGAAGGCGCTGGCGAAGTGCCCGACCGGCATTCGCGGGCTGGATGACGTCACCGAAGGCGGTTTGCCGCGCGGCCGGCCGACACTGGTCAGCGGAGGCGCCGGCTGCGGTAAGACGCTGATGGCAATGGAGTTCGTCGTCCGGGGCGCGCGGGATTTCGGCGAACCCGGCGTGTTCATGGCTTTTGAGGAGACCGTGGCCGAACTCACCAGCAATGTCGCCAGTCTCGGGTTCGACCTGCCTTCGCTCATCCGGCGCAAGAAGTTGGCGGTGGACTATGTTCGTATCGAGCGCAGCGAAATCGAGATGACCGGCGAATACGACCTCGAAGGGCTGTTCGTCCGGCTGGGCGCGATGATTGACGAAGTGCACGCGAAGCGCGTCGTGCTCGACACCATCGAGTCGCTCTTTTCCAGCCTGCCCAACGAGGGCATCCTGCGCGCCGAGCTGCGACGGCTGTTTCGCTGGCTGAAGGACCGGGGCGTTACGTCGGTGATCACCGCGGAGCGGGGCCCGGAAGGCCAGCTTACCCGCTACGGCCTGGAAGAGTACGTCAGCGACTGCGTAATCGTCCTCGACCACCGCGTGAACAACCAGGTCGCCACGCGCCGGCTCCAGATCGTCAAGTACCGCGGCAGCAGTCACGGCACGAACGAGTACCCCACGATGATTGACGAGCATGGCCTGAGCGTCCTGCCCATCACCTCGCTCGGGCTTTGCCACGGCGTTTCGGACCGGCGCATCTCCACCGGTATTCCACGCCTGGATACGATGATGACCGGGAAAGGCTACTGGCAGGGCAGCAGCATCCTGGTCAGCGGTACCGCCGGTTCGGGCAAGACCAGTGTCGCCACGGCGCTCGTGGACAGCGTCTGCAAGCGCGGCGGCCGGTGCCTCTACTTCTCGTTCGAGGAGTCGCCGGACCAGATTGTCCGCAACATGGGGTCAATCGGCTTTCACCTGGGCCCGTACGCGCGCAGCGGGCGCCTGCAGTTTCACTCGGTTCGGCCGACGCTTTACGGACTGGAGAGCCACCTGGTTACCCTCCACGAACTCGTTGACCGGTGGCACCCCGACGTCGTGGTAATGGACCCGATAACCGGCCTGACCAGTATCGGCGAGCCGGGCGAGGTCAAAGCGATGCTGATGCGGGTAGTCGATTTCCTCAAGAGCCGAAACGTCACCACGCTTGTCACCAGTCTGACTGAAGGCGGCTCCCCCATCGATAAGACCGAGACCAGCGTGTCCTCGCTGATGGACACCTGGATCCTGCTGCACATGGTCGAGTCGGCCGGCGAGCGCAACCGCATCCTGTACGTCCTCAAGAGCCGGGGCATGGCGCATTCCAACCAGATGCGCGAGTTCATGCTCACCGACCGTGGTATCAGGCTGATGGACGTGTCTACCGGCCGCGGCGAGGTCTACACCGGTTCAGCCCGCGCCATCCAGGAGTCGCGCGACAAGGCCGACGCGGTCGCCGCCGACCAGGCCTCCCGGCGCCGGCTAGGGGAAATCACCTACGAGCAGCTTGCGCTGGAGGCGCAGGTGCGGACGTTGCAGTCCCGGCTAGCCGGGCTGAAGCAGGACATGGCCATGGCCGTCAAACAGGAGCGGGAACGCGGCGCCGCCGCGAGCCACGACACCAAAGGCCTGGCCCGTGGCCGGAGTGCCGACAGCGACGGAGCACAAGAAGGGAACGTCACATGACCAAAGCGGCATCGAACCCCAAACCCGAGACATGGGACCTGAAGCTCTACATCGCGGGCTACACGCCCCGGGCGGTGAAGGCCCTCGAAAACCTGAAGCAACTCTGCGAAGAACACCTGCACGGCGTGTACAGCATCGAGGTGGTCGACCTGTTGCGCAACCCGCGCCTGGCGCGGGGCGACCAGATCGTGGCGGTGCCCACCCTGGTGCGCAAGCTGCCGGAACCGGTCCGCAAGATCATCGGCGACCTGTCGAACCGGGAACGCGTCCTGGTCGGTCTCGACCTGCGGCCAAGATGAGCACGTGAGAAGGCGCGCCGGAAGACCCGCTGCCGATCGGCAGACAACGTCTGCCGGTCGGCCCGAACATCCGAACCGGGGAAACAGGTAAGGGAAAATGAGCGAACGCCGGGGCGAATCTTCCGAGGAGCTGCGTATGCAGCTCGAGGATGTCCGGAACCGGCTGGCCGAAGCGGAAGAGGTGCTCCGCGCAATTCGCGAAGGCGACGTGGACGCGGTGGTCGTTTCCGGGCGCGGGGGCGACTTGGTACTCTCGCTCGACGAGAGTGAAAACGCCTACCGCCTGATGGTCGAGTCGATGAATGAAGCCGGGCTGGCCGTGGGCCCGGACGGGACGGTACTCTTCGCCAATAACCCCCTGGCCCGCATGCTCGGGGTCCCGCTCGATCAGGTCGTCGGGACGTCGCTCGCCCTGCACGTCCACCCCGACCATCAGCAAAGCCTGGTCGCCCTGCTCGGCGCTGCCCAGGGCCAGCCGGCCGATGCGCGGCTGGTCCTGGTTGGAGCAAATGCACGGTCCATACCAGTCCACGCCTGGGTCAGCCAACTGGAACAACTCGACGGCGTGACCATCTGTCTCGTGGCCGCCGACCCGGCGCAACTCGAAACGCCGCGCAAGATGATCCAGCATCTTCAGGAGCAGCGCCGGAAATTGGCGGCAAGCCTGGCGGCGCTCAGGGATTCCGAGGGAAAGGCCGGCGACCTCGCTCGGTTGACCGCCGGGAGTGCCATTACCTCCCGCCGGTTGCAGCAACAGGTGGGGCGGCTCCGCAGGGAGTTGGAAGGGCAATTCCGGATGGTCGGCGACTCGCCGGCGCTGCAGCACGTGCGGGGCCTGATAGCCCGCGTCGCCCCGACTACCGCCAGTGTCCTCGTCACCGGCGAGAGTGGTGTGGGCAAGGAACTCGTGGCCCGGGCGGTACACCTGCGGAGCCCGCGCGCCGGCGAAGCCTTCGTCGCCCTCAACTGCGCCGCTATTCCCCAGGAACTCATCGAAAGCGAACTCTTTGGCCACGAGAAGGGCGCGTTCACCGGCGCGGGGACGACACGCGCCGGCAAGATACAGGAAGCTGATGCCGGCACCCTCTTCCTCGACGAAATTGGCGACCTCAGCCTGCCGGCGCAGGCGAAACTGCTCCGCTTCCTGAACGACTCGGAGGTGCAGCGCGTCGGCGGCAGCGGCGTCATCCACCTGGACGTGAGGATAGTCGCCGCGACCAACAAGAACCTGCAAGAGATCATCGCGCTGAATGCTTTCCGGGATGACCTATACCACCGCTTGAACGTAGTGACCATCGAGGTCCCGCCGCTGCGGGACCGAATATCGGACATCGAACCGCTCGCCATCTTCTTCCTTGACCGTTACTGCACGGACTACGGCCGGATTGTCAGTTTCGCGCCCGAGAGCTGGCACGCGCTCAAGGAGTATGCGTGGCCCGGCAATATCCGTGAGCTGCGGAACCTCATCGAGCGCGTGGTCATCCTGGCGGAAACGAACCCGGTTGAGGCCGAGGAACTGCGTTCGTTTCTCGGAGCCGAGGCCAAGGTTCCCACTGACGGGACTCTCAAAGTTGCCCTGGAGCGCGCCGAGCGCGATGCCGTCGAGAGAGTGATGGCGCAAACCTCCAACAACGTTGCCGAGGCGGCCGCCATACTGGGCATCGTCCGTCCCAGCCTCTACCGGATCATGAAGCGCTACGGTATCGCTTCTCCGACGCAGACCAAGGTCGAGTCTCCCGCGTAGAGCATCGAGCATCACCCGCGCGCGAAACGCCGGGACCAGTCTCCCGCTGCGGACAACGTGTCTCACTGCGGAGAGAATCCTCGCGCCGCTGCGAGACATCAGCCGCAACCGGGCTGCCGGCGCGGAGGCAGCAGGGCACGCGGCACGCCGACCGGAACCAAGAAATGACGTTCAGAACTACGGCTATGCCGAAACGAGTCCGGGCGCGCCGCTGCCTGCCTTGAATCGGGAAGACGAAAGCAATCGCTATTGCATCCAGCTCTACCAGCATCTGATCTCGGGTGTTGACCTCAAGGGGCGCGACGTCCTGGAAATCGCCTGCGGGCGGGGCGGCGGGGCGTCATTCATTGCCCGTTACCTGAAACCGGTATCACTGGCCGGGATCGGCATCGCCGTGGGGCCATCGATTTCTGCAACCGTCACTACGGCCCCGCCGGTCTGACGTTTGCCCGCGGCGAAGCCGAAGCGCTGGACTTTGGCCATGACTTATTCGACGCGGTCATCAACGTGGAATCCTCGCACTACTAGCGTTCCATGCCGCGTTTCCTCGGGGAGGTCCGCCGCGTCCTGAAGCCGGGCGGCTGGTTTCTGTTTGCCGACTTCCGCAAGCGCGAGGAGATGCCGCTTTGCGCCGGCAGTTGGTGGAAGCCCGGTTCGAAGTAGTGCGGGAGGCAAACATCACCGGCAACATCCTGCGGGCGCTGGAAGTGGATAACGACCGCAAGCTCGCCCTGATTCACCAGCGGGTGCCGTGGCTGTTCCGCAAGGCATTCAAGGAGTTCGCCGGCACGCCGGGCAACGCGACCTATGAATCGTTCAGCGAGGCGAGGTGGAAGTACTCAAGCTTTCATCATGAAGCGTTGCGAAATCGCCTCTTCCACTGGCGCGCGGACCAAGGACTAGTTCTCTTCGCGCAAGGCCTGGGCTTGTCTCTCTTGGGATACTGACTGTCTCTTTAGGGAGACAGCACCGGCCGCAGCGACCACTGTGTCCTGTTCCGGAACGCTACCCGTCATGTCCGCTCCCGTGTCCGGCGCAACGTTGTCTATCCGTCGTCCGCTCCGCCCCTGCAGACGGCCAAACTGGAAGCTGGTAGCTTGTGCGCTCCCCGCCCGACGTCCTTTCGGACACCGTGACCATCACTGTGCTTTCGCGTTCGGCGGACTCGGCAAGCACGAGTTGAGACCGGCCGCCGGCACGGGCAACGCCTGACGACGGGCCTCCGCGACATCGGCACGGATCTTGCAGTGTGAGTGGTGGGTTTGAAGAGATATCACAAGGAACGACAACCTACGTTACCAATGCCTCCGGTAACTAGAACGCCCATAATTCGGTTGTCGTGACGGTTGCGTAGGGCCCGGTTCGCCCGGACCCGCAACCGAGCTTGGTCGGAAGCTGCCGGCATTGCGTCACAGAACCCGCTTTTCCGGCAGCTCGCCGACCGCAGAGTCGAACCGGACCAGCACGCGCAGAACCAATAACAGCAGAGGAAGAGAAATGAAGATAGTCAGAACCCTTGGGAAGTCGGCCGGCATACTCTACAGTTCCATTACCGGCATGATGGTGATAGAATTCGGCGACCGGGGCCGTTACATTTACCACGACGTGCCCAAGGACGTCTATGACGTCCTCAGATGTGCGCCCGCCTGCGTGCATGCCCAGTTCGTCACCAACGCCGGACACAACTTCTCAATCATCGACGGCATGGAAGTCCGCTGAGGCCGGTCGCCACGGTCCGGCCGACACGTCGCGCGCCGGCCCCGCACTGCGCGGGAAACAGCGGTCTTGGTTGGTGGCACGCATTGTGCCAATAACCAACCATGGCGAGGTGCAATGCCACGACTCCGGAAAACTGTGCCGGCTGCAACTCGAGCCGAACGAGGGAGCACCTTTCGGCCGGTCAACACAAGAAAGGAATGTCCATATGAGCGAATCGACAGAACACGACGGAACCAGAGAAAAGTGCGACAGTGCCGGACCAGACGGCAGGCAGACGAAGTATCTGCTCGCAATGCTGGGAACGCTGCTCCTGCTGGTCATCTCATGCACTTCACCCGTCACTCTCCTGCCACCGACGGTAAGTTTCACGCCCGTTAACGGTGGTGCGAACCTCCACCTCACGTGGCTCGCGGTTACCAATGCCACCGCGTACAATGTATATGTTGACGGAGTCAAGACCGAGATAGCTTCCGGGACCTACTCCTTCGATGTGACGGGTCCGGCCCGGCTGGTCCAGGTCTCGGCTATCGCGACGTCAAGCGAAAGTGATAAGTGGAGCCTCACGACGGCAGTCAAGAAGACCGCGAACGTTACGGTCTATACGAGAGATGATGCCCAGCAGGTCAATCACGCATTCTACTTCGATACGACCGGCACGGCACTAGCGATTCCGCTGTCTCGGCCCTCGGATATCGATTTCCTGCTCGATACCAGCCAGACGGTAACCAACATCCAGTTGCGTTCGCCCGACTCGTACGACCCGAAATACAACACCAAGAGCAATTCATCGGCCGTCGGAAGCGGGACGAATCTCGACGAAATCAAAATCGCCCCCGCAGCCGGCGTGTACAGCGCGGTGCGCAGCATTTCCCTGGATAGCATCTACTCGTTGTGGCTCGACCCGGGCGCCAACGGCTGGTCTGCCGATGACCATTTCGCCAAGATCAAAGTCGAAGGTATCTCAGGCACGGCGGTAACGTTTACGGTCGACTACCAGAGAATCCCCGGTCTCCGCTGGCTGATATCAAACTAGGGGCTTCCCAGGGAAACAGGGAAGCCGCGCAGCGTTGCGCCCCCGAACTTAGGGCCACTTTGCGGTGCCGACGAAGGTGTGTATCCTCTGGGAGACCGCATGTCTCTCGGTAGATACAGTTTCGGCGCAGCCGCGAACGACAGTTGTACCCCGAAGGCA
Organism: Caldifarciminota bacterium; assembly: GCA_903908785.1. Lineage (GTDB taxonomy): Bacteria > Hydrothermota > Tepidihabitantia > Tepidihabitantales > Tepidihabitantaceae > UBA2258. Next base: position 11,273 of record CAIVTL010000397.1, read on the forward strand.
GGCTTAGAGGCACGCGGGCCGGCAACTCGACGGACACGACCGGACCTGCACCGGCACGCGAAGTGCACTACACGGCGCATGAGAAACCGCAACACACTCACGCCACCGGCTGCGCGGACCCCGGCGATGACGGCGTGGTACGCTATCTGGAGACCCGGCAAGGCAGCTTGCGCCCGGAGTCTCCAACCTCAATTACCTCCGAACCGATCACAGCCGGCACCGACCCGGGCGAGCCGGATTGGGGTCGGCATCGCGCACCCTTAGCACGCGAGGAGCGTTCGGCTGGCCCGGCGGCGTTCCTCAGCCGAAACGTTCACGGTATCGCCGAGCCGAGCACTCGGGGCAGTTGACCCGGGCTGCCGGCCGGTGACTAGCGGAACTGCCGCGCCTTCGCCGTAGTCAGGTCACGACAAGACTCACCATCTACCGCGCGTTCGTGCCGTTGATTTCGGGCTACTCCCACACCGGGAGGTTCTCGCACAGCATCGGGCTACGTTTGGGCTATCGCCGGTAGCGACCGGCACCGGCCGCGCCGAAGGGTGCAGCCATTGACTATGAAATGAGGAAAGATGATTATGCTTAGTTCAAGACGGGTGGTCGCAGCGGTACTCCTGTTTGTGCCGCTGGCGTGGGCCGGCGCACTCACTGCGGCGCAAGTCGCTGGAGCCGCCGCACCCGGTGCTCAGACCGTTACCGTGTCGGGATGGGTCGTGGACGCTAACTCATGGCTGGGTCAGGGAGTCCGCGGCCCGCAGTATCAGGGACGCTCCGCGGCGTCGGCTGAAGCAGGCTCGCCGCTGGTTATTCTTACCGACAACGGCTCCATCGTGTTCCCGGTCCAGTTTGGGGCGTCGGCCGGCACGCACGCGAGCAACCTTCAGCTCACATCCTACGCCGAGCAACGGGTAACCGTCGGGGGCTGGCTCATCCGGCGGGGCCAGGAGAAAGCGATTGTCATTCAGTACGTGACGTCGGCCAATGACCCGGCAGCCGGGCCGCCGACTTCGGTCCGGGAAACGCCCGGCGTCGAAATCGTCGCCCGAGTCACGGAGCTGAACTCGTGGCTGAACCGCGGCAGTTCAGGGCCCGAACAGCGCGACCACACGGCGGCACGCGCCAGGAGCGGCGAGCCACTGGTGCTGGTCAGCGACCCCGGGTTCGTGCTTTACCCGGTCACGAAGAGCACGCCGTCGGGCCCGCAGTCGAACGGCCTGCTCGTGAACTTCGCGGAGCAGACGGTGCGGGTGAAAGGCACGCTCATCGAGCGTGGTAACGCGCGGGCCATCATCATCGACAGCGTGGCCGCGTACGCGCCGGTAATTGCGCAGGGAAGCCTCCGAACGGAGAGATAAGAGATGACTGGAAGAAGAGCCCGAACGCCGATGGTAGTCGCCGCATTCGTGCTGCTTGCGGCGGGCAGCGTGCTCGCCACTCCGCCTGACCGCATCCGGCTCAGCTACAGCGACTCGTCCCGCACGCTGACAATCGCGGTCCACCACCCGACGTTCTACGTCGCGGCTCACCACGTGGCCACGATTGCCGTCAGGCTGAACGACTCGCTGGTTGTCCTGCAGCGGTTCAGCGACCAGACCAACAAACAGGAACAGGACACGGAGTGCCTGATTCCCGGCGCACAGCCCGGAGACCGCTTGACCGTGACCGCGGTCTGCAGCCTGTTCGGCAAGCGGACCGAGACGTTCGTCCTGCCGGCCCGCAGTCCGTGAACTGCATTGCCGAGGCGGCCGACACCCCGGGTTTCGTACGTCCGAGCATTCGCCGAATCATGAATCGCTTCTTCGACGCGGGCGCAGGTCGAGGCCGGGGCTTGTCTCCTTCGGGAGACTGACGGTCTCTTTAGGGAGACATCGACGGCCGCAGCGCAGGCTTCCGCACACACCCGAACCGCTCTCAGGCCATCGTCGCCCCGCATCTTTGCTTCACTTTGCCTCTTCTCAACCTGGCCCGGCGCCGGTGCGCAGGGCCAGATGCACGTCCGGCCCTTCTGGCACGGCAAGTGCATTGTCGAGGCGCTGAGGCATTGGTGCAGAGCGACTCCGGGTGCGCGTCGGCGGAGCTGTCCGGCGGCGAGTATACCCGACGAAGACCGACGTCGTCCCACGGGACGAGGAGGAGCTTAGCGTGTTGAACTCAGGAAGTCGAGACCAGGCAGAAGGTCGTTCCGGCGGCGGGAGACAGGGCCGGCCGGCTATGTCTGCCGACGCACCGGACCGGGCATCCGGTGTGAGCCGTCGTGCATCGCCTCAAGGCAATCGTCGACCGGGGGATGACGACGAGAGGACGACTCCGGTTGGCGGGCGGCAATGCTGGCGGCTCCCGATTGACCTCGAACTGCTGTATTGACGAGAAGCGCGTAGTGGGGGAATCGTACTTGTAGCTCCCATCAGGACCGACGCTCAGGACCAGGCGCAGGCCGAGTCGGAGCCCGGCCACTCTGGTTTCTACTCTCTGGATTCTGACTTGTCCGGTTCGAGATTCCATACTACATCGGACTTGGCGATTGACTCCCCCCGGTAGTAGCCGGGGTCTGTCTCCCTTGGTGGAATGACGGTCTCCGCAGGGAGACAACGCCGGCCGCAGCGTGGTATTCCAGCGCACCGAGACGGCTCTTGGGCCATCGTTAACTCACGTCCTTTCATCTCCTTGCCGCATCTGCGGCGGCCCGGCCTCTCTGGCATGGTAGGTGCACAAGCGTCGCCGAGATACTGAGGCATCGGGTCAGAGTGACCGCAGACGCGCCGGCGGAACTGTAGCGATGGGGGTGACACCCGACGAAGACTGAGGTCGTCCTATGTGACGAGAAGGAGTTGGCATGTTGAATCCAGCAAGTCGTGACGAGGCAGGCGGTCGTTCCGACGGCGCAAGACTGGGCCGGCCGGCCGTGTCTGCCGACTCACCATGTCAGGCACCCGTTGTGCGCAGTCACGCGTCGCCACAAACGAGTCATCGGCCGGAGGACGGAGCCGATAGAGCAGCCTCAGCCGACAAGCGGCAGCACCGGCTGGTCCCGATTGACCGCGACGCGCTGTATTGAAGAGCGTAGCCGGGGAATTCGACGAGAAGGTCGAGGTATCAGACCTCCGACCAAGAAACGATGGAAGGAACGAAGTGAAATCAAGTGCGCAGGATGAAGCGGAAGGCAAACTTCACGAGGTGAAGGGCAGTATCAAAGAGATTGCGGGGAAAGTCGCCCGGAATCGTAAGCTGGTATGCAAAGGCAAAGCCGAGAAGACAGCCGGCAAGGTGCAGGAGAAAATCGGCCAGGTAAAGAAGGTCTTCGGGAAATAGGGAAGACGTGCAGAAATGTGGCCACTGGAATCCAGTGGCCATTTTGTTGCGCCTCCCGATGCGTGTCTCCCTTCGGAGACCGCGCGTCTCTCCGCGGAGACAACCATCGCGTCGGGTGATACCTCGTCCGCGCCCGGACTGCCGGCTTGGAAGCACGCCGGGCACACAACCCGACACCAACGGCCCGGTCTGCGCTGGCACGACAAGTGCACCGGTAAGGTCGAGAACTAAGAGAATCAGGGTGAGCGGCAGAGTACTCGGTCTGACGAGAAGCATCAGGAACCTCAGAAGCCTTGATGCCCACAACCGGACCGGATGATGTCACCAAACAAACCTCGCTGCTTCTGAGGAAGGAGACATATAATGTCTCTCGGTAAACGTCTTTTCGCCGGCGGCGCATTGTCGGCACGCGTCCTCAGTACAATAATGATCACCGCTTTGGTGACTGTTCCCAGCGCTGCTCTTTCTCAGCCGAGGTGGGTACCGGACGGTCGAGTTCTCTGCGCGGCGGACAATGGGCAGATAGCCACGGCGATTGTCACTGACGGCAGCGGCGGCTCGACAATCGCCAGGCAAGGCTACGGCGAGGGAACGGAGTTTCCGTCGCGGCCGGCGTATACTTCTACCTCCTCTCCTTCGATGGTACGACTCGAGCCAGCCGGATGGCGGTCGTGAGGTAAACCGGTTCATTGAAGACAGTGGGAAACCGAACGTGCTCCGGGGCTGAGACAAGGAGTGGCATCGTCGCCGAGGTGAAGGTTTCTACCAACGGTGCGCTCCAGGCTACCCTGGATCGCGCCGAGCGCCAGACGGTCGAGAAGGCATTGGCGCAGACCCACGGTAACGTTGCCGAGGCGGCCGCCATGTTGGGCATCTTGCGTACGAGCCTTTACCGCATCATGAAGCACTACGGAATCGCCTATCTGCCGCGGGCCAGGAACTAGTTCATGGCACAATACGCCGGCACCCAGCTCCGGGCCGAGGCCCTGTGTTCCCCGAAGGATTCACGTCCCCGCATCGCAGTCGAGCAGCCGGAGCCCCAGCGTTTTCCCGACTCTGCGTGTCTCTTTAGGGATACAACCATGACGCCGCCGCGCCTGCTCGCAGGCACGCGGGCCGCAAGCATAGAGGCGCGCGGGCCGTACAACCCAAGGACCACGGCCGAGTCCTGTCTTGGCACGCAACGTGCAAATGTCACTAGTGGACTGAAGGGAATGAATAGCGCCGGGGAACGACAGCGCGCAGTAGCTGCCATGCAGCACTACGTTCCACTTTGCTTGCTGTCGTGTTCGCGGATGAAGGTCGCGCAATCATCCAACGCCTACACGGGGTCGGCTGCAGTCGGAGAACCCATACGCCTCCTAACCGGCGGTACGCCGACCCCTCTGAAATTGCCAACGGGAAGATGAAATTGAAGATGAAAGGACAGAACATGAACCGCAAAGTACTGACTGCGCTTGCCATCGCAAGCGTTTGCATCGGTATAGCCGCCGCCCACCCTCAGGGCATCGGTCTCGGTCTCATGGCGGGCGAACCCTCCGGGCTCAGCCTGAAGGTCTGGACCGGCCCCCATGTCGCGCTTGACGCCGGGTTGGGCTATTCGTACTGGTGGTACGGGCAGGCGCTCCAGGTACACGGCGACGTGCTATGGCACACCAATAGTCTGACCCAGTCGTCGGCGGATGGCTATCTGCCGCTCTACATCGGCCTTGGTGCCCGCGTGAAGCTGGCAAACGAGGCAAACGAGCACACGTATCCGTTGAGGGCAGGACTCCGGATTCCGTTCGGACTGGAATACGTACTCGCCAGCGTCCCGATAGGCCTGTTCGTGGAACTAGTCCCCATATTCGACCTGACTCCGGACGCGCGCGGTTTCGGCGGCAACAGCGCAATCGGGTTCCGCTACTACTTCAGCGGGTCCTCAGAGGATTAAACGCATGTTCTGGACAATAGCCATCGTCCTTCTCATTCTGTGGGCATTGGGATTCTTCGCGTTCCACATCGGCACTCCGCTGATTCACTTGCTGATTGTGATTGCCCTCGTGGTGGTCATCTATCGGTTGGTGACCGGCAGGAGAGTCGCCTGAGCATGAAGAGCGCGGCGAACCGGGACGAGATGTCGCCGATTCAGCGGGCAAACTAGAGAATTCGATAACGTAAGGAGCAAATCATGACCCATACAGCAGCCAGCACCGAGAAACTACACGAAGCGCTGGCCCATCTGAACGAAGCCGCCAAGGAGAGCCGCGAGGAGCTACAGTCACTCCTCTCCGGGAAGTACACCGACCTGAAGGCAGCGCTCGGCAGCGCCGCTCATACCTCGGCCGACTGGGCCAAGGAAAAAGGCAAGGAAGCCGGCGACACGGCCAAGCTGGCCGCCTCAACCGTTGACCATTCGGTGCGCACGCACCCCTGGTACTACATCGGCGGCGCGGCGCTGGGCGGCCTGGTCATCGGGCTCCTCATCAGTGGTCGGCGGCAGTAGTTAGTCGAAGCATGAAGTTCATCCTGGGAATCATAGCAGCGCTGTTCGGTCGCTGGATAGACGCCGTGCTGGTCAGCCTGCAGACCGAGGCGGCCGCCGTCTACGTCGCCGGGGTCAGCAAGGCGCGCCAGGCATTCATCGCTCTACTCGGCCTGGCTTTCTCCCTGCTCCTGGCGCTGAGCGGTTTCGTGCTCATCCACGTCGCGCTCTTCGCATGGCTGCCCTGGAGCCTGCCGGTCAAGGCGCTGATACTGCTGATTCTCGGCGTGGTCTATCTCGGTGGCGGGGTTGCGGTCGTTCTCAGACTCAGTTCCGACCGAGCCTGGATGCGATTCGCAAAGGTGGACCGCATCCTTGCCGGCCTGCCGCCCCGGAGGTAGCTGATGACAAATCCCTGCATCGCACCTCCCGTGGTAGGAGTCCAATTGTGCGGCGGTCGGCATGGAAGACCGGCCCCGCAGCATTGCAGTAACGTCAATCCGTCTAGGTACATACCGCGGCTCATAAGAGCCACAGGAGGAAGAGTGAAAGTTAGAGTGTCAGTACTCGCACTGCTCATGGCAGTGCTTCCCGCGCTCGTGTTCGGATACTCGGGCATCGGCGGCGGGAAAGGACTGCTGCGCATCCAGAACGCGCTCGTGGAGGACGAGGCCGGCCTGACGGTTTCGCTGCACGCGCTGGCTCGGAACCCATTGTTCAATACGCCGTCGGATGCGCCCAATTCGAGCGGCTGGGTGGCCGACCTAATCGCGCCCGAGCTCAGCTACGCGCCGGTCGTGACGAAGTATGCCGGCCTCGAGGTCTTCGGCTCCTGGGGCGGCGTCTTCCAGATTCCCATGTCATCCACCCAGGACGGCTTCATCTGGGGCTTCCACGATCTGAAGGCGGGCGGCAAACTGTCGGTGCCGATTATCCCCGTCCTCAAGCTCGGCGGTACGGCGTCGTACACGTTCATCGACCGCGAAGTAAAAGACGGCTGGGTAGTGCTGGACCCGACGGCCGTGGTGCAGGCCGACAAGCTCAGTTGGGCCGGCCTCGTCACGCTGCGACTCCAGGATGTGCTGCTGATGGCTCCGAACTTCCTGTTCAGCTATGGTAAGGTCGCCGACGAGACTCGCTACGGTGCCGGCGTCGAACTGCAGGGAACGAGCTTCGGCCTGTTTGTCGAAGCGCTGTCCCAGCAGCCCAATGGCGTCTCGACCGGCATCTTTGACATGGACAATGGCCACATGCATCTCACACCGGGTATCGCCCTCGGCTCGGTGAGCTCGACGGTGTTCAAGGCCGCCTACACGTTCAGCTTCGGCAACGATGCAAACGGCAACAAGCAGCCCGACGAACTGATACTCGGCCTCTCCTTCGCCACGCCGTTCGGCGTGCGGGTCAAGCCCGAGTACGGCACGATTGCCGGCACGGTCACCGATGAGAAGACCGGCGCTGCGCTCGCCGCGAACGTCGGGTTCCCGGACAACCCGAAGCTTGCGGTCCTGGCGACTGAGGCAAGTTCCGGCGTATTCAAGGCGACCAAGGTGCCCGTGGGCGCGGTGACCGTCGAGGTCAGCGCTGATGGCTACCAGAAGCAGACCGTGCCGATTTCGGTCGAGAGCAAGAAGATCGCCGAGTACGCCTTCAAGCTGCGGCCGCTCAAGACCTACGGCACTATCGCCGGCGTGGTAACCGACGCCGCCACCAGCAAACCGCTGGCTGCCAAGGTCGAATTCGGCGGCGGGAAGTACGGCCCCGTCACCTCGGACGCGGTAACCGGCGCGTTCAAGGTTGACAAAGTCGAAGTCGGCGTCTATACGCTGACCGCCAGCGCGGACAAGTATATCGCCGCGACCCAGTCAATGTCGGTCGAAGACGGCAAGCTGGCGAACGCCGTGTTCACGTTGAACTCGGCCGTCTCCATCACTACGATTACCGGCAAGGTTTCCGACAAGAAGACCGGCGACCCGCTGGCCGCCAAGGTCAGGTTCTCCGGCGGGGCCGGTAGCCCGACCGAGGTCGCGACTGACCCTGCCACCGGCGTCTACAAGGCCCAACTCGCGCCGAACTCCTACGCGGTTACCATCGAGGCCACGGGCTATGTCAAGCAGACTGCCGCCATCATCCTTGAGAAAGACAAGCCGCAGGTCAAGGACTTCGAGCTGCTCAAGGTAGGCATGTCGATTACGCTCAAGGGTATCTACTTCGACTTCGACAAGTCGACCATCAAGCCCGAGTCGCGGCCGGCACTCGAGCTCGCTGCCAAGATGCTCAATGAGAATCCGACCATCAACGTCGAAATCCAGGGCCACACCGACAGCAAGGGCTCGGATTCGTACAACCTGTCGCTGTCCGACCGGCGGGCCGCGTCGGTGGTCGCCTACCTCGTGACCAACCTCAGCATCGACCCATCGCGCTTGACCTCCAAGGGCTACGGCGAGACCATGCCGATTGCCACGAACGATACAGACGCCGGCCGCGCCCTGAACCGCCGGGTCGAGTTCAAAGTCGTCGGCGAGAAATAGCCGCAGGACCGCACAATCAAAAGGGGAGGCTCCGGCCTCCCCTTTGCCTTATGTCCCCTTCGTCGGCAACAACGAGAACTGTAGCCTGCTGTGTTACAGCACCCGTTGTGACCATCGTCTTCCTGCTCGTCATGAAACCCCTCTCCAATTCTGTACGTACCGATTCCCGAGACTGTAGCATCGGATGTTACATGACGGGTAACACGGTGACTGTGGGGCCGTTGAAAGAGCCGCCTCTTGTCATTCTGAGCGCAGCGAAGAATCTTCGCGACGATGATACTGCGAGAGTTAGAAGACCCTTCACTTCGTTCAGACCCACTATGTCAAGCCATGCTTGATTTCTGCCTTAGCTGGTGGCGCATGATTTGGGCGAGATGGCGGTTTTCGTCGTACACGGTTTGGTCGCGCCAGATGGCAAACGCTATCTTCATCAGCAGGTTCGCCAGACAA
>CAIVTL010000398.1 GCA_903908785.1 Caldifarciminota bacterium
CGTGCGCTGGTTCATCGTGTTCGACGATGACGGGTCGGGCAGGCTCACCAAGAAGATGGCCGGGTATCACCAGTTCCACGCGGTGCAGGCCGCAGTCGATGCGACCGTGAAGGCTTCCCGGCCTCAAGGCGACCGCAGGGCAGGAGTGGTCTGGCACACGCAGGGGTCGGGCAAGAGCCTGACCATGGCGTTCTTTGCGGGCCGGATTGTCGAGCACCCGGCGATGGAGAACCCGACGCTCGTGGTAATCACCGACCGGAATGACCTTGACGACCAGTTGTTCGGCACGTTCTGCGGGTGCTCGGAACTGCTGCGGCAGAAGCCGGTGCAGGCTGAGAGCCGGGAGCACCTGCGCAAGCTGCTGGATGTGGCTTCGGGCGGCGTGGTGTTCACCACGATTCAGAAGTTCATGCCGACGGAGTCGGCACCCTCACTCCAGCCCTCTCCCAAAGGGAGAGGGAGCAGGCTTGAAGAAGTACCCTCACCCCAGCCCTCTCCCAAAGGGAGAGGGAGCAGGCTTGAAGAAGCACCCTCACCCCAGCCCTCTCCCAAAGGGAGAGGGAGCAGGCTTGAAGAAGCACCCTCACCCCAGCCCTCTCCCAATGGGAGAGGGAGCAGGCTTGAAGAAGCACCCTCACCCCAACTCTCTCCCAATGGGAGAGGGAGCGAGCACTCCGCGGCACCCTCATCTTCAACCCCTCTCCCGGTGGGAGAGGGGCGAAGGGGTGAGGGTCCGCTATCGCAACGGCGTAATATCGTTGTGATAGCGGATGAGGCGCACCGGAGCCAGTATAACTTCATCAAGGGCTTTGCTCGGGACATGCGCGACACGCTGCCGAATGCGTCGTTCATCGGGTTCACGGCTACGCCGGTTGACTTCTCGGACCGGAACACGCGGGCGGTGTTCGGCGACGACATCAGTGTCTACGACATCCAGCGCGCGGTCGATGACAATGCGACCGTGCGGATTTACTACGAGGGCCGGCTGGCGAAGATTGACCTGCCCGAGGCCGAGAAGCCCAAGGTGGATGCCGAGTTCGAGGAAGTGACCGAGGAAGAGGAGGTCACGCACAAGGAGAAGTTGAAGTCCCGCTGGGCGCGGCTGGAGAAGGTCGTCGGCGCGAAGAAGCGGATTGCCGAGGTCGCGAAAGACCTGGTCGAGCATTGGGAGCAGCGGCTGGAAGTGATGGACGGCAAGGCGATGGTCGTGTGCATGAGCCGCCGGATATGCGTGGACCTGCATGACGAGATTGTGAAGCTGCGGCCGGGCTGGGGCGGGAACGAGGAAACGGGCCGCGTGAAGGTCGTGATGACCGGTTCCGCGACCGACCCGGCCGAATGGCAGCAGCATATCCGCAACAAGGAGAAGCGGCGGAAGCTCGCAGATAGGTTCAAGGACCCGAAAGACCCGTTCCAGATTGTCATCGTGCGCGATATGTGGCTGACCGGGTTTGACGCGCCGTGCCTGCACACGATGTATCTGGACAAGCCGATGCGCGGACACGGGCTGATGCAGGCGATTGCGCGGGTGAACCGCGTGTTCCGCGACAAGCCGGGCGGGCTGGTAGTAGATTACATCGGCATCGCGGACTCGCTGAAGAAGGCGCTGGCCGCGTACACGGAGAGCGGCGGCAAGGGCAAGCCGACGTTCAGCCAGGAAGAAGCTGTCGCCAAGATGCTTGAGAAGTACGAGGTCTGCTGCGCAATGTTCTTTGGGTTCGACTGGTCGGATTGGACCGGCAAGCCGGCGCAGCGGATAGCCTTGCTGCCCAAGGCGCAGGAGCACATCCTCGCGCAGGAGGACGGGCAGGAGCGCTACGCGCAGGTAGTGAAGGAACTTTCGGTCGCGTTTGCCCTGTCGGTGCCGCACGAGGAGACGAAGCGTATCCGCGACGACGTCGGGTTCTTCCAGGCCGTGCGGGCCGCGCTGGGCCGCAAGACGTCGGGCCGCAAGCTGACCGAAGATGAGATGGACCTGGCCATCAAGCAGATAGTCTCGCGGGCGATATCGGCAGACAAGCCGATAGACATATTCGCCGAGGCGGGCCTGAAGAAGCCGGACATCTCGATTCTGTCCGACGAGTTCCTGGCCGAGGTGCGCGGGATGAAGCAGAAGAACCTCGCGGTGGAGTTGCTGCGCAAGCTCCTGAACGACGAGATTAGGACGCGGTCGCGGACGTTCCTTGTGCAGTCGCGGTCGTTCGCCGAGATGCTGCAACGGGCAATCGTGGAGTATCACAACCGGACCATCGAGACGCTGGAGGTCATCGAGCGGCTCATCAAGCTGGCTGAGGAGATGCGGAAGTCGGCCGAGCGCGGAGAGAAGCTCAAGCTATCGGCCGAGGAGCTGGCGTTCTACGACGCGCTGGAAACGAACGACAGCGCGGTGGCGATACTTGGAGACGAGACGCTGCGGACGATAGCGCGCGAGGTGGCGGACAAGATACGCAACAACGTCTCGATTGATTGGACAATGAAAGAAAGCGTCAGGGCGAAGTTGCGCGTGCTGGTCAAGCGCGTGCTCCGCAACCACGGCTATCCGCCGGACAAGCAGGAGAAGGCGACCGTCACCGTGTTGCAGCAGGCCGAGCTGATCGCCCAGCACTGGGCGGCATGATGCGCAAGCGGGCCCTGGTCGCGCTGTCGGAGGAGGATAGCCATGTTTAGGGCATGTGTTCTAGGAAGCGGAAGCGGGGGCAACTGCACGGCGGTCTGGACCAGCAAGACGCGGGTGCTGGTCGACGCGGGCAAGTTGAAGCCGAAGTACATACTCGGAGAGTTGCAGCGGCTGGGGCTGGCACGGATTGACGCGATTCTGGTAACCCATGCCCATACCGATCACATAGACCGGACAACCTACGAGCTCGCGAGCGAGAGAAGAATCCCCATCTACTGTAATAGGACTACGTGGAGAGCAGCGAAGAGCAAGACCGACGACCTCAAGGAGTTGGAGATGGGCAGTCCGAAGCTGGTCCATTTCTTCGATGGCGCCGCCTTCCGCGTCGGCGACCTGACAGTGAAACCGTTTGGCGTGCCACATGAGGGGCTGGGTCAACGTAACGGAAGACAGCACGCTGGGGCCCCGGTGGGGTTCATGCTTGAGCACGAGAGCAACGGTCGAACCTGCGTGCTCGGATATGCAACTGATCTGGGACATGTGCCGGATGAGGTGGTCGACCATCTGGCTGACTCTGACGCGCTCATCATGGAGGCTAATCACTGCGAGAGTCTTGTCGACCAGCGAGGGGCATTTCACGGTCCATGGGTGAAAAGCCCCGTCGGGCACATGAACAACTACGATACCGGACGGGTCATCGTGAAGATTGTGCGGGGAAGACCCAACGGGCCCAAGCCACTCCGGGTTCTGTTGGCCCACATCAGCCAGGACCACAACACCGGGGCCAGGGCGCTTCGTCAGGTTGGCGAAATAGTGAAGGGCTGTGACGTTGAACTGGCAGGACTACACTTAACGTACCAAGACCGCCGAAGCAGAATCGTGGAAGTCGGGCGGTGACTGATCTTCGGTCTGAGGTTGACGCTCGCAATGCGTCAGCGCTGTCGGACGAGGGCCAGTGAACTGCACGGGGGAATTAGGGACGTCACCTGTTAGAGCCTCCATTCTGGCAGGCGAGAAGGGAAACGGCGACACAACATGAAGCCCTGCC
>CAIVTL010000399.1 GCA_903908785.1 Caldifarciminota bacterium
ACCCGGAGGACGAGCAGGCTCACCTATACTACGGAATGACCCAACTCAACCGGGCCAGTTTCCTTGGTTGGCAGCAGCGGTCGCTGCCCGCGCTCAAGGTCATGCTTGAAGTCGCCCCGCACCTGAACGCGGCGCTGGCGCGTGATTCGAGCTTGACCGACGCGCGGCTCGGCCTGGGGATGATTGAGTACTTCAAGGCGTCGTCCGACCGGTACACGATGGGACTGCGACTGCTTGGCTCTCGCAAGAAGGCATATGCAGCAATAAGGCCGGTGGCTGACGGCTACGGGCTGCTCAAACCTGCTGCCGAGGTCATGATCGCCTACATGCTCAAGGAAGACGGCGACTGCGAGGCTGCCATCGGTTACTGCCGGCGGTTGCTCGCCGCCTATCCCGGCAACCGGAGCGCCTTGCGCATGATGCGTGACGCCATGTTCGATGCCAGTCGCTACGCTGCCGCAGCGCAGGTCGGAGTGGAACTCGACTCGGCGATACCCAAGGCCTTTCCCGACGACAAGTACTGCATCGCCGAGAACTGGGTTGTGTGCGGCAAGGCTTACGCGCTGATGGGCAAGAAGGCCGAAGCGCGGGAGCGGTTCAACCGGGTCGTCGCCTGGGAGCAGCACCAGGCCGACGTACCCTGGCTCCCGCACTACGTGCGCGAGGCGAAGCAGTGGCTGAAGAAGACCGGCGAGTAGTCATCCTCGGAGTCGGCAACCGCTTGCGCGGGGACGATGCGGTCGGCTGCATCCTCTGCGACGAATTAGCTGCCCCGGTGCCTCAATCGCCAATCGTCAATTGCCAATCGCCAATCCACGTGATTGACTGCGCCGATGTCCCGGAGAACTTCGTCGAGCCGGTGGCGAAGCTGAGGCCGGGCAGGATTCTCGTGATTGATTGCTGCGACTTCGGGGCGGAGGCAGGTGAGTTCCGGCTCTTCAGCCGACAGGAACTCGAAGACCTCTCCTATGGCCTGCTTTCAACCCACACGCTGCCCCTGTCCCTGACCGTCGAACTCCTGTCGCTCGAGACCGGGGCGACCATCGAACTGCTCGGCATCCAGCCGGAGCGGATTGAGTTCGGCGAGAACCTGTCCAAGCCGGTCCAGCGCGCCCTGCCGGCCGCGCTTGAGTTCGCGCGCACCTGGGCGCAGTCGTCACGCCCCGGCGCATAGCTTTCGTCGGCGTTCCGGTGCCGGTGCGAGACTGAGCGATGCCGCCCTCGCGGTAGGGATTTCCTGTGCGTCGCTGGAATTGCGTCTATCCTCGGAATGCCACAAACTGGACTGAAACCGGACTGAAATGCCACCGAGATGGGACAGACTCAGACCGGCTCTTCGGGACATCATGCCATCGTAACCAACTGGACATCAACCACTTAGCCCGAACAGGCCATGTAAAGGCGCATTTGGGCGGAGAATGCCACCACAAGCGGTTGTGGTAGCGCAGACGCCTGCGCCTGAGCTGGGCTGCGCTTCACCACTACAGGTAGGTCATCGGCAACCGCTGCCGGCACGCCAGGAGTCGGTTATTGCGTCGTCGGGACCAGTTCTGACCGCCGATGCTCGCGGTTCATTATAATGAACCGCGTGAGATGGCTGGAAGAGACGAGGTTGAGGGTGAGTGGTAATGGGCCGACGCTGCGAACTGGAAACCGGAACCCGCCGCGTGTCAGGAATCGCTTGGTATCTTGACATGCACATTCTTAATGGATAGGCAATTGAATACTGTCCCCGAAATCCCTCCGGTTGCGCGGCGGGAGGCGGTTCGGCGCGAGATGCGGCTACGACGGGTTTCGGGGGACCCCCCTGGCGGCAACAGGTCATGGTCGTGCAGGGGGGGGGGGGTCGGTCTAAGCGCCGTATCCTCAGAGTATTACGGGGGCGGGGTAGGATAGCATGTTCTCGTTGACATGGCCGACTCGGGGAATTACAATACGCACGTTGGCACCGGCCTTGGTGGCAGTGCAGGTCGCCAACTTGGCGACGGTGCCGACTAGCTGGAGAATCAGATACGCCAGGAGGTCCACATGACGGGGTACGTCAACATCCGTGACTGTGGTCGGGATAGTCATCCCATTCCTTCCCCCAACCGGGCCGTGAGCCTGAAGCTGCCGCTGTGCGCGCTGGCGCTGGTGCTCATGCTGGCCTCGGTCGCCTACCCCCAAGTGCTGGAAGGGGTGATCACTTTACCAGACACCCTCGGGCCGCTAAACGGGCCCTACCATCTGGCCTGCACTGACGATTCTGCTTTTCCGCGGCTCTACATCGGCGGAGAAAGCGATAGCGGCGGGGTGATTGTCGCTGAGGCAATCACCTGCAAGAGGCTGGCACGGATTCCGACCGGCCCAGTGAAAGCACTCTGTTTCGTCCCGCCGCACAACAAGCTCTACGTGGCAAGGGTGGGCAGCGACTCCGTCGTGGTGGTTGACTGCGCCACGAACCTCATAGCCTCGACTATTCATACGGCTAGCATCGTGCCGGTTATGCAGTATAACAGCCAGAACGACCGCCTGTACTGTGGGGGCAACTCGGTAACGGTCATAGACTGCGCTGCGGACACCGTGATTCACACGATTCCGGTCGGCGCCACGGTCTTCGCCATCGATTCTACCAAGAGCAAGTTGTATGCCGGGGGCGACGGGCCGCTGGCGGTCGTTGACTGCGCTGAGGATACTGTTGTCGCGACCATCCCTCTTGTCCATGGAGTCGGGGCGCTCAGCTTCAACGTTACGGCTCAGAAGGTCTACGCGGCCTCCCGCGATACGCTGTACGCCATCCAAACGGGCAGCGACAGCATCGTGGCACGACTGTCCCTCGCTGGCCTTGCATCTGTCCTGACCTGCGACCCGCTGAGGAATCGCGTCTATTGTGTCTATGGCACCCATTTCGGAAGCATCGACTGCGCGGGTGACTCGGTCATTCTGACGGTTGGAGTCGGTCTGACTGCGTCCTTCATAGCCTGCGATGTAGCGCGAGATAGGCTCTACCTTACCTTCCCGAGTTACTCACCGGAGGCGTTCGTGTACGACGCGACGACCGGGCAGTACATCACGAAGGTCGAAGTAGACGGCATCCCGTCCGGCGCGGGTTGGTGCCCGAGCCTCGACCGGCTCTATTGCCTGCCCCGACACTACACCCGGGGAGGGTGCCTGCTTGCCGCAGTCGATGCGGGAGGAGACAGCGTGGCCGGCATCTTGCCGCTGACCATGCTGGCCGGTAACCTGAGCATGGACTCGTTGGACAGTAAGCTGTACTTCCTCTACCCCGGCGCGATTGGCTGCATAGGCGTGGCGGACTGCGCGCGGAACATCGTCACCTCGTACATGTACGCAGGCGAAAGCCCGGGGCCGATGTGCTACAATGCGGTCAACAACCGGCTGTACTTCGGTACGAACAATGGCAGCGGCATCATTTCTTTAGACTGCACTTCCGACACAGCGCTGAGGAAGATATCCGTCACCGGTTTGACTCAGTTGTTTCAGCTGCATGATGGCCTGAACAAGCTCTACGCCCTGGCCTACGACCCCCAGAGCGTCCGCGAGGTTGTCAACGTCATCGACTGCGGCCACGACAGCGTCATGAGTTGCATAGACCTGTTCGCTGACTACCCTCGCGCGTTTCTCCTGGTGCCGGAGGACAATCGGTTGTGGTATTTGAGCACGCTGCGCGTGACAGCCATCGACTGTCTGGGCGACAGCATTGTCGCCGAAGCGCTGGATTCGCTGGGGTCGATTGATGACGCCTGCTGCAGTCCTGAGGACAGGAAGATATTTGCTGGCTGGGGGGGCAGGCCGCTGTGGATTGTGGACATGGATGATCCGGCACGCGTCGAAACCCTACAGACGCTCTACGATGCCGGCATGCGACTCTGCAACGTTCCCAGCGTACACAAGGTCCTCTGGTGTGCCAACTACGGCGACCCGTACCCGGGTCACTCGGTCGTTCGCGTGATAGACAGCAGAACCAATGCCATCACCGCGACGTTCCGTGCTGATTGCCAAGTCTCCGGCATGCGTATGGACCACACAGGTGCCTACGTCTACTGCACAGGCTACCAGGATTCGGTGCTTCTTGTCGTAGATACGCGGTCAGACAGCTTGGTCGCGTCGGTCGAGTTGCCATCCATGGGCTTCGGGCCGGCGCTCTTGAACTCGCGCACGAACCGCATCTACGTGACTCAGTACGATGCTAGCGACGGCATACCTGTCGTCCATGACAGCATGTCAGTCGGGTTGGAGGAACTGAAGACGGTCGCGCGTCCTTTGTACACCCAGCCAACGCTAGTCAGCCGCAGTGTGCCCTTGCGAGCCACAGCATTTGCAGAACTCTGGGATGCGTCGGGCCGCAGACGCGCAGCCCTCCGGCCGGGGCTGAACGACATCAGTCATCTGGCTCGCGGGATCTACTTTGGCCGCGGGATGCCCGAGGGCTCAACCACGAAAATCATCGTCGTGAGATGAACTCAGACTAGGAAGCTCTTGCATATGAAGGAGGCGCGCATGACCTGAATAGCGATCGGCTCTGCTAGAAAACAATAGGGCAGCCCTGGTACCTCGCGAGTATTCAGGTTAGGACTTGCGTCCTATTGCTGTCCATTGAAGCAGTGCTGCAGGAGTCAGTCAAATCGAAGAGAATCGAAGAAGAAGTCATACAGAAAGGAACGACAATGAGAAAGACAGAGACTTTTGTGCTCGCCGTGCTCCTCCTATGCGTGGCGGCAAGTCCCGCGCTCGGCCGTTGGGCGTGGTTCTGGACGCTGCCGTTGAAGCTACCGCAGATGGCCACTGACACGACGGGAGTGTATTTCTACCTCACCAAGAACAGCGGTTCGCATGCCGTGGCGATGACGGAGTACGACAATAACTCGAAAGTGTGGACCAGCATCCTGACTGAGAGGCTAGACAGCGCCTGGGCACCCGCCGGAAATGTCCGCGCCTTCGAGTACAGCGATGTGCAGCCCGACTGGCGGCATTGGACCCAATCGGGCGTGTGGCCCTTCTGCCCGCCGAGCCCGGATACGGATGACAACAAACGGGCGGTCAACTGCAACGTGACGTGCAACGCACTCCACAGGATTTTCTCGTGGGGCAACGTGCATCCAGGGGATACCTCCGACCACCCTGACGGTCAAGGGTGCGGCGATAGCCTCACCAAGCAAGACGGGAACTTCTGGATTCCCACTTTCCGGTTCAACAACATCCAGAGCGACTCGTTGCTCGACGACAGCGGAGTGGCGGTGGCGCTGTTCCAGGGTCCAAGCGGCAGCGAGGGAAGAGGATGCGCGGTCTTCATCCGTGCAGACTATTCGCAGAGTTACTTTCCCTGTCTGTGTGCGTACACGACACAGGACGGCGGGGAGTACTGGGACCAGAATGTTCCCATCACGATCAAGTATGCCGACCCTGAGTTTGTGCGCTTCACTCACCCGTCGCTCGCAACGGACGACATCAACGGGTCCAACGTATACCTGGCTTACGATTCCACGGACTTGGACGGCATCAGCTTCCACGTTGTGTACAGAAAGTCCACGAATTGGGGTGCGGGTTGGCCCAGTGAGTCTGTCAAGGTGATAGCGGACCATGGCAGTTCGCCCTGCATTGCGGCCGTCGGCCATTTCGTGCTCGTCTGCTGGAAAACGACCGGTACCGACCCGAGGATCTGGTACAGCTACTCCACGGACGGGAGCTGTGCGGGTTCGTGGTCGGAGCCAGCCCCCGTTCCGTTCTATGCCCAACCCGGTTGGAAGCTACTCAGACCGAACGTCGCGGCGGTTCCGTGTACTGACGGCAGCCACCCAGGGTTCCTGATAGTCGCCCAGGTCGAAATACCAGAAGGCGTCGACGCCAGTGCACGGACTACCCGAGGGTGGTTCCTGCGTTTCAATGATGGCGGTGTCGACTACAGCCAAGGCCTCCTGCCGCTGTGTTCACCGTTCTCGCGCGCTGGTTCTGCGCAACCGAATCCCTCAATCGCCGCCATCCACCGCGACAACGTCGCCCTTCCGGGAAACCCAATTGCCTGCTGCGTGGTGAGCACGCCTCCGTATCGCACGAGCGCCCCCTTGACCGCCGGAATATCCGTCAGAACCAGGGATATTGGGCGAATCGTGGTCCCGGACTTCCATCGGGCATGAACACGGCGCGGCTGCTGACCAAAGATGCAGGCGGGGTCATGCACTACGCGGGCGCGACATGGCCGTACTTTGCGGCCGGGGAGGTCATTGGCGGGTGGCCTGTTTACTGCATGGCGGGAACCGGCGACGCGCCGGCGCTTGCAGTTGACGGCGGCGGCTGGCGCTGGATCGCATACATTGATTCGGATACGCTCTGGGTCTACGACGGTGAGAACGAACCGATGCTGGTATTCGCGGGAAACGGCGCAGCCGTGCCCGGGCAGCCGTCTATCGCGTGCTATCCGAATCCGGCCAACAACGGCTACGTCGCCAACGTCGTGTTTGCGGTAGCAAAGCCGGACGCGGATTCTTCTTTGGTGATGTATGCCCGAGTTGACACGGGGCAGGTCATTCTCGACACGATTGAGAGCGTGGCTGGCCTTGGCGACAGCCTGCCGAGTATCAACGTCTTCAGAACTGACTCGCTGGTAGCCACCTGGCAGCATTCGGATACGATTCTTTCGGCGTTGCTTCCTGACTACGGGCCGGGTACTGCGGGCCAGCCCGGTGCTTGGTCCACTCCGAATCTCGTGACCGCGAACGGGTATCATCCGATGAGTGTCATGGAGGCGGACGGCGTCCTGAATTGCGTTTGGACCAACCGGGTCGGGAGCAACTACGCAATCGGCCGCGGCACCAACAACCTGGCTGGCGGCATGTTCCAGAGTTGGACTATGTCGTCGAGCCCGAGCGAGACGAGCGCAGCCGTCAAATCGAACGCGGTTTTCGCGGGGCTGGGATGCAGCGTCTGGGAGCAAGTGGTCGGCGGCAAGCGCGTAATTCGGGGCAAAGTGCGCGGTGACACGGTGACGCTCGTGGCGTCCGACACCGACGCATATCAGCCACATGCGGTTGCCGAATCGAGCGCCATTTCGCCCAGTATTGACCAAATTCGGTGTCACATTCTATACACGGCCGGAGTCACGTTCGAGGTGGATTCCGGGGTTACCGATACGGGCGAATGTCGCTTCAAGACCTGCTCGCTGAATGTGTCCCACGCCAGGAGCGCGGCCACGAGTTCCAACAACGGCAGCAAGCTGCTGCGCAAGGCGGACGGGGACAGTCTCTTCTGTGTCTATTCCGACCTTGATGGCGCGGTGATGTATGCCTCGTCTGCCGACGGCGACACGTGGCAGCGCGAGGTCATGGCCCAGGGCCGGGACCTGCCCGCGATTGCCGAGGACTCAAGCGGCAGGCGCTGGGTCGTCGTGCACCGGGTGAATCAGACGACCAACACCGTGACCCAGGAAGCCTACTGGCGCAACAGTACTGGATGGTCCGGTCCACAGACGCTGTACACGAACTCCCAGAATCGCCCGCTTGGCCCGGCCAGTCTGGCCGGAGCCTCGGACACGACCACAGGCATCGCCTACGCGGCGTTCTTCGTCACCGGTCAGAGTCCGGCTCTTAACCGCATCGTCGTGGTCAAGCTCAACGGGACCAACCAGCACGTGGACACGCTCGCAACTGGCCCCAAGGTCACGGCCCCGACTCTCACCGTGGAGCCCTACAAGCCGGACACGGACAGGATTCACGTCGCGTGGGAAGACAATGGCGAGATTAAGTATTCGATGATGAAGGACGCCCGCACGAGCACCATCAGCGGCACGTGGACTGCGCCCATCAATCTCTCCAACACCAACAAGCCCTCGCTGCACCCGTGCATCGCGGCCGACCGGCACCAGATAGTCCTGGCATGGGCCGAAGGTGACACCGCGGACATCTACAGCCGCAGGCGCTCGACCGACAGCGCGTACACCAACTGGCAGTCCTCGGCCAACCTGAGCAACACGGCGGGGAAGGTATCGGAGTACCCGACCATCGCCATGGGCGACT
>CAIVTL010000400.1 GCA_903908785.1 Caldifarciminota bacterium
CCGGCATGATGCCGTAGCCGACGCGCCAGCCGGTCATCGCGAAGGTCTTGGAGAAGCCGTCGAGGATTATCAAGCGCTCGTGGATTTCTGGGAACTGGCTGATGGACTCGAACTTGCCTTCGTAGAGAATCTCGGCATAGATTTCGTCGGCCAGCACCCAGACGTTGTGCTTCATTGCGGTCTCGGCGATGAGGCGCAGGTCTTCCCGTGTCAGCACACCGCCGGTCGGGTTCTGGGGCGAGTTGAGGATAATCATCTTCGTGCGCGGGTTAACCATCGAGGCCAGTTCTTCGGCGTCGAGGCGGAAGTCGCGCCCTTCGCGGAGGTGAATCGGTACCGGGGTCCCGCCCATGTAGTCGATGAGCGATTCGTAGATGGGAAATCCCGGGTTAGGGTAGATGACCTCGTCGTCTTCTTCGACCAGGGCCATGATGGCAAAGGCCATGACCGGCTTGCCGCCCGGGGTGATGACGACCTGTTCGGGGTTGATGTGCATGCTGCGGAGGTCTCCTGCGTACTTCGCGACCGCGGCGCGGAGTTCGGGCAGGCCGGCGGAGGGGCCGTAGTGGGTATAGCCTTCGTCGATTGCCTTCTTGGCGGCCTCACGGATGTGGCGGGGGGTGTCGAAATCCGGCTCGCCGATCTCGAGGTGGACCACATCCATCTTGCACTCCAGCGCCTTGGCCCGGCGCAGGCAGTCAAACGCGGTTTCGGTTCCGAGCCGGCTCATCCGGTTGGCTAGTCTCATCCTCAGCTCCTGCTATTCGGCCCCGGACGCGGAGTCGGCGGGTTTGTCCTTCTTCGCCGCGGGCTTCTTTGGACCGGGGACTTTGGACTTCGGACCCGGGACTTTGGATTTGGGGACCTTGGGTTTGTCCTTGTG
Organism: Caldifarciminota bacterium; assembly: GCA_903908785.1. Lineage (GTDB taxonomy): Bacteria > Hydrothermota > Tepidihabitantia > Tepidihabitantales > Tepidihabitantaceae > UBA2258. The sequence continues at coordinate 884 of CAIVTL010000400.1, forward strand.
GGTCTGCGCAAAGTCGTACAGTTCCTTGGCCTTGGCCGCGATGTGCTCGCCTGAGACCTCGAATTCCCACATCAGTTCCCACGGCTGGCCGGACTCGCCGAACCGGTCCTTGACGCCGATTGAGCCAAACGCAAGCGGCTGGCCGTAGAGTTCCGGCGCAGAGTGGAGCGCGTGCGAGACCCAGTTGGCGAGGCCGCCGATCTGATGCTCCTCGGCCGTTACGATGATGCCGGTTTCCAGCGCCGCCTGCACCAGCGCCGGCGGGTTGAACGGCTTGAGCGTGTGCAGGTTGATGATTCGGGTTTCGATGCCAAAGTCCTCTTTCAGAATCCAGGCGGCGCGCATCGCCTCCGGCACCATCGGGCCGCAGGCGACGATAGTCAGGTTCTCGTTCTCGCCTTTGTAGTCGGTGGCGAGCTTGACCTCGAAGGCGTCGATGAAGTTCGGCTGCTCGCCCCGGTAGCGGTAGACGTTCGGCACGCCCCAGACGAAAGGCGTGTCCGGCCGGGTGATGACCGGCGTGGCCTCGCGGGCGAAGCGGAGATACTTCGGGCCCTTGAGCTGAAAGAGCATGTGCGCCGTTGCGCGCTGGGTTTCCAGCGCATCGCACGGGACCGATACCTGCATGTTGGGCAGGCCGCAAATCTGGAACAGGTCTTCAAGCGCCTGGTGGGTCGCGCCGTCCGGGCCGACCGAGACGCCGCCATGTGCGCCGGCGATGAGGACGTCGAAGTTGCCGTAACAGACCGTCGTGCGAATCTGGTCGAGGTTGCGGCCGGCGGCGAACACGCCGTAGGTCCCGAAGATGGGCAGCTTGCCTTCCTTGGCCAGACCGCCGGCCAGAGCCGTGCCGGACTGCTCGGCGATGCCGACTGAAATCCAGCGGTCGCAGCGTTCCGGGTCACATTCAAAGAACTTGGAGATGGCAATCGAGCCGGAGATGTCGGCGCCGATTGCGACGGTGCGTTTGTCGGCGCCGGCTTCCTGCAGGGCGTCGCCAAAGCCGATGCGAGTGGACTTCATCTCGACTTTCATTGCCGGCTGCTGGTTCCAGAAGTAATCCTTGTTGAACTTGGGCACCCTGGCCATCAGCTTGGCCGTGACCTCTACCTGGTAGTCGGCGGCTTTCTTGAGCAGCTTCTCGTAGTCAATGCGGAAGTCGAGGTTGAGCTGCTTCAAGGCCTGCACCAGTTGCTCCTTGTTCGGAGCCTTGCCGTGCCAGCCGGCCTGGTTCTCCATGAAGTCAACGCCCTTGCCCTTGGTCGTGTTGGCGACGATGACCGTGGGCTGGCCCTTGGTCAGGGCCGCCTTCTCGAACGCCTTGAGAATCTGCTGCATGTTGTGGCCGTCGATCTCGATGACGTTCCAGCCGAAGGCGCGGTACTTGTCGGCAATCGGGTCGATGTTCATCACTTCCTTGACCGGGCCGTCAATCTGGAGTCGGTTCTTGTCAAGGATGCAGCAGAGATTGTCGAGGCCCCATGCGCCGGCTTCCATGGCTGCCTCCCAAATCTGGCCTTCCTGGTGTTCGCCGTCGCCGGTCAGGCAGTAGACGCGGTAGTTCTTCTTGTCCATCCTGCCCGCCCGGGCGATGCCGGCCGCAATCGACAGGCCCTGGCCGAGCGAGCCGGAAGATACTTCCACCCCGGGCAGTTTCAGCCAATGCGGGTGGCCTTGAAACGGAGAATAGAGCTTGCGCAGCAGGACTACTTCCTCAATCGGGAAGTAGCCGGACATCCCGAGGCCCACGTAGAGCGACGGCGCCTTGTGCCCGGTTGACCAGATAATCCGGTCCCGGTCGGGCCAGTTTGGGTCCTGTGGGTCGTGCCGGGCCACCGCCAGGTAGAGTGCGGCAGTGATGTCCATTATCGAGAGCGTGCCGCCGGCATGGCCCGAACCGGCGGCGCAGAGCGCGACTAAGTCATACCCGCGCATCATGTTCGCGGCCTGGACCAGTTCGCCCATGCCCGCCGTCTTTCCGTGCGTCCCGGCCTTGGAGTCAACTATTGGCATTGTCCCTCCGTTCCTTTGGGGAAATAGTGAACTATGAATAGTGAATAGTGAAAGATGGATTCGGGTTTCACGATTCTCGATTCCCTATTCTATGTCCTCGGTATCTTCTGGTAGTCTTCGTAGAACTTCTTGATGCCGGCGTCGGTGAGCGGGTGCTTGGTCATCTTGAGGAGGATGTCGTACGGGATGGTGGCGATGTGGCAGCCGGCGCGGATTGACTCGATGACGTGCAGGGGATGGCGGATGCTGGCGGAAATCACCTCGGTGTCGAATCCGTAGTCGTCAATCATCCCGACGATGTCGTGAATCAGGTCCATACCGTCTTGCGAGATGTCGTCGAGCCGGCCGACAAACGGCGAGATGAACGTGGCACCGGCGCGGGACGCGAGCAGAGCCTGGTTCATCGAGAAGACCAGGGTGACGTTGGTCTTGATGCTGCGTTCGGTCAGTCCGCACACCGCCTTCAGACCCTCTACCGTCATCGGGATTTTTACCGTCACCTTGTCGGGGTCGAGCTTGGCCCAGTCCTCGCCTTCTTTTATCATGCCGCTCGAATCGGTCGACACGGCCTCGACCGAGACCGGGCCGTTGACCGCGGCGAGGATGTCCTGGACGCACTCCTTGAACGGCCGGCCGGTCTTGCAGACCAGCGACGGGTTGGTAGTGACGCCGTCGAGGATGCCCCATCCGGCAACCTCGCGGATTTCCTTGATGTCAGCGGAATCAATAAAGATTTTCAAGTTCGTCTCCCCTAAGACACGCAACCACCGCGACACTCACGCACCGGCCGAAACCGGCGGGTGCTCGTGCGGCGCGGGCTGGAACCTTGACTGAGAATGAATGATGAATTGGCAATGTCCGCCTTTGCGGATTGCCAGTATAACGGACGCAGGCCGGTCAGGCAAGAGGAAGATTAAACCCGCAGGATGGGCAAGTCAAAGGTCAAAATGCCCGACCGGCTGTCATTCCGTTCGTTCCTACGGTGGCGAAGCCACACGCAGCGAGGAATCTCGATCCTTCGGCAAGCTCTGCCCCGCCGACAGACGAGATTCCTCGTCGCTCCGCTCCTCGGAATGACATCTTCGCGAAGACGACTATCCTGCACGCTGGTAGTACAGCGCGCAGGGCGCGCAAGGCAAAAGGCAGAAGTCAAAGGCCGAAATGCCCCGAAGCGGGATTAGCGGCAATCCACCACTTCCGAGCCTCACCGCGTGCCGGGGTCGTATTGCCGGAGGCGGCCGCGCAGGGTTACCGAGCATTTCATGCCGGTCGAGTCCGTGACGTCGTCGTCGGACGCCAACGCGGCCGGGACCGTGCCGGGCGCGCCACTGACCTCGAGCAGGCGCATCGAAGCCGTCGAGTGCGACACGACGCCCATGCTCGCCGGGAACGCACCCACGATCATCGCCAGGCTGAGCCAGACCAGCGCAACGCCGCGGCCAAGCCCGGCCGCTCCGCCGAGGAACTGGTCGAGCGGGTCCTGTTCGTACCGGCCCAGGGTCTTTATCAGCAGTCTCTGGCCGAGGAAGAGCGCCAGCCATGCCAGCCCGAGTATCGCGAAGAAGCACGCCAGCACGACCGGAGTAGACGGCTGCGGATTGGACGTGAAGAAACGGGCAAGGTCGTCACAGGTCTGCATCGCGAGAAGCAGGCCGAGCATGATGGAAACGAACGAACCCACCCCGCGCGCCAGACCTCTCGCGTAGCCGTGGAGCGCGCACGCGGCAACTACCAACAGAATTCCGAGATTTAACACCATGATTCACCCCTTACGTACAGCAACTGCAACAAGCGTGCCGGTGTCGGGTTTGGCGGTTCTGATTGAAAAGACGATGGTTACGAGGTGACGAGGACAGTGGTGGAGGTTCCGTGACAGGGCTCCCGGCGAGAGCGGACGTGGGAAGGCCACGAGTAAGCCATTGAGAAGGCTCGCGGTTGCGCGTGGGACGATGGTGCGGCGCGTTAAAACAGAAGAGCCGGACAGCGTCCGGCCCTCTCTGTGCCCTCACCTTAGTCCGTCGCACGGCGGAGCCCTTTCCTCGCGCCCGCCGCTAGTCATGGCGGTTCGCGCCTTCAGCATGTGGGAGCAGGGCGAGGCCATATTCCGGGTTTCCCCAGGTGTTGTGGACGGCAGCAGCCTTGCCCTGCTCCTGATTTGGAGTGATGAGTCTCTCGACCAGAGACAGCACCCGCATTGAAACCTGGGAGCGTTCGATGACCCGCACGCTCGACGGGAGTACTATCAGGCTCGCGGCAAGCACGAGCCAGACCGCGGCTGTGCCCTTAACCAAGCCGAGGATGCCGCCGGTGAACCGGTCCAGGTCGGGCATCCCACGCCAGTCAACGAGCTTGCTGAGCAGCTTGCGGCCCAGGCGCGTGACAATCCAGACGACGAAGAGTATCGCAAGGAAGCTTGCCACCCGGCAGACCGCTTCATTGTGGATGTAGCTTCCGAGCAGCACCGCCGGAGCCTCGCACTTGCGGAACGCGATGATGATGCCCAGAATCGGCGTGACTAGAGAGCTCAGACCCCTGAAGAACCCCTGACCATAGCCGTGGACGGCGAACCCGGCGAGCAGCAGCAATACGACTACGTCTATTATCATTTTTCACCCCTCGGCTCAGATACTGCAAACGGCGTGCCCACGCATCCCGAAGGCCAAGGATGCTGAGCCAGCGCGAGTTATGCTCTATTTCGGGGAGCGGCCCGTGCTTCGGCGCGGCACATTCCGGCGCGGATGCCTCGGGCGTTCTCGCCTAAGCGCTTGATAGTCGCCGGGTTGTACAGTAGCGCGCGGTGCGGCGGACTATATGCCCGGGTTGGCGTTGGACTTGTGCTTATTTCTTTCGATGAGCGAGTCGAGGGCCTTGCTTCGGTGTTTCCAACGCTGGACATCAATGAGGTCGTCCAGGAAACTGCGGCAGCGACTGACGCCATCGCTGTCACCGGCTCGCTCGTACAGTTTCAGGGCCTGCTCGACGTTGACTTGGGCGAGTTCGTACTCGTCCTGCTCGGCCCGAATCAGCGCCAACTGGAAGAGCGCATCCGCTTCCTCGCCGACTATGTCGCCGGCGTGGGCTGCCTCGACGGCTTTCAGCAACCATTCTTTGGCATCGTCCGGCCGGTCGCGCCGCAGGCAGAGCATGCCCAGGCTGTATAGCGCGCCGGTCTCGCCCGCCGCATCCTTCAAGACGTGGCTCTCCGTCGCGCAACTCTCGAGCAGGACCCTGGCCGAATCATAGTGCTTGAGCGTCGCCTGAATCAGACCGAGGTTGTGGAGCGCTGCCGCTTCGCCCCAGCGGTCGTTCTTGCCTCGGCTTTCGGCCAGCGCCTTCTCCAGCAACACCCGGGCGCTGTCGTAGTCCCCCAAAGCGCTGAATCGGAACGTGCCTTGGTCAAACAACGTGCCAATCACCTTGCTCGACTTGCGGGACAAACGGCTGAGGGCGGTTGCGGTGTTCATGTAGAAACTGACCGATTCGGGCACGTGCAGGCAGTCAAATACGTTGCTGATGTTCATGTAGGCGGCGGCCATCCGGTCGGCCAGGCCCTCTTCCTGCGAGATGCGCAGGACCTCGCGGTAGCAGGCGAGCGCGGAGTCGTACATGCCGCTTTCCGCGTATGAGTTGCCGGCCATATTCAGACGCCAGCAGAGGCCGTTCGTCCGTTTCCACTCCTTGCCGTGGCGGGCTTTCGCGCCGTGCCGTCCGGCGAACTCGCGGTCGAGCTTCCGGTTGCCGACCACCAGCCAGATTCCCGCGAACATGACGAGGGCGGCACCGACGGCCGCGAAGACTACCCACGGCTTGACCTGGCGGCGCACGGTCGGGTTCGGGCTGTCCATCAGGCTCGATTGTAGCACAGACGCCGGTCAAGGCAAGTCCAGCGTGGGCGCCCAAGAACCGGGATAGGAATTCACCACCAAGTCACCAAGACACAAAGATGGGTCCGGACGAAAGTCCTCTTTGTATGCTTGGCGATCTTGGCGTCTTGGCGGTTCTATTCCGGTTTCCGGGTGGGCTTGACCCTGGCGGCGGAACCGGCATACTCTTGGCCGGCTCAACAACCACAAAGGAGACAGCAATGCTCAAGGAATTCCGTGAGTTCATTGTCCGCGGCAATGTGGTAGACATGGCCGTAGGCATCATTATCGGCGTGGCGTTCGGCGCCATCGTCAACTCGTTTGTCAATGACGTGATCATGCCGCCCATCGGCCTGCTCCTCGGCAGGGTGGATTTCACCAACCTGTTCGTCGTGCTCCGCGCGGGCACGACCACGGGGCCGTACGCAAGTCTCGGCGCGGCCAAGGCAGCCGGCGCGGTTACGCTCAACATTGGCGTCTTCATCAACGCGGTCATGAGCTTCGTGATTGTCGGCTTCGCCGCGTTTTTCCTTGCCAAGGGGATAAACCACTTGCGGCGCACGAAGGCGGCCGCCGCGGTTGCGGCCACAACCAAGCTGTGCCCGCGCTGCTGCTCGATAATTCCGGTCAAGGCGACACGCTGTCCCCATTGCACCTCGGAGTTTGCGGCCTGACGCGGCTTGACTTGTCCGGCAGGATGTGAATAATTGAAACGGTCCATCTAGAAGCTTCATAACCCACAGGAGGCCTGAATGGCAGATGAGAACGTTGCTGCGGCACCGACCGGCGTGTCGAGCAAGAGCAAGATAACCGCGTTGCTCCTATGCATCTTTCTTGGAACGTTAGGTGTGCACCGGTTCTACGTCGGCAAAGTCGGGACCGGGATTATCTGGCTGCTGACCCTGGGCATATTCGGCATTGGCGTCATTATTGACATCATCATGATTGCCATCGGCAAGTTCAAGGACAAGCAGGGACTCCTGCTGGCCTGATTCGCCGTACCGTTTCCTGTCGGCCGCTGCCCCGCGCAGCGGCCGACCCTTGTACGCCCGGGATGGGCGCGCCCCGGTGCAAGACGCAGGGTTCGGACCGACGCGACCCCGGGCGCGGCGCGCGTCACGATTCACGGGCTCTCTGACCGCGTCCCGATGATGCCGCAGGCACTCCTCTGCGCCTGCGGAGAAACCGCGGGTTTCGCCCTGCGCATCCCTCGCCAAGTCGAGTCGCGAGTCACGCCGCAAGTCGCGCCGACATTCGCGTCGAATGTCAGTCAGCAAGTGCCTTTCCGTTTGGGCCCGGGCGTCGGCCTGTCTCTGCCCTTCGGGTTCAGCTATGGAATCGCGGTCGGTTTCGAATCGGAAGTCCACCGCGAGGTCGCCGTGACAATCGGCTTCGGGTTGCCTTTCAGAATCGCCCCGGGAACCGTTCTGGGAACGGTTCCCGCCGTGGTTCCCGAAGCGTCGATTTAAGCCTGCTCCGCAGCGCTTAACACACTCCCTTTCGATTACTTAGGTCGGTCCACGTCTGCCACACCGCGGCAGTTGTCCTTTCAGGTATGCGCTGAGGCATGTTGCATTCGGATGGCCGCGGGCTAGAGGCCCCGCGCGGGAACGCCGAGCAGTCCTTCTGGTTGCCCGCGGGCCGGTTCGAACGGTGGCAGGCGCAGACCTCCGGATCCGCAGGCCCCTGTGCGGGCACGAGGCGCACTGCTTGACTTCGACCGGCCGGACGGGCATAGTGACTACCATGATGGCATTATTGCGTAGCACCCTCCGCGCGTTGGCGCTCTCGATGGTCTTGGTGGTCATGGTCAGTTCGGTCGCGTCGGCAAAGGTCGAGCCGTACCCATTCTCGGCGTGGTTTGATCAAGACCCCGCCCCGATGGCTATCGGGGAAACCCTAAACTCCAAACTCCAAACCCTAAACCCGCTGGACTATGCGGCGGCTCGAATCGGACTGGACGTGCGGAACGTCGAACTGCCGCGCGGATGGGAAGGCGCCTACCGCTATTGCTGCCGGTTTCCCATCATTGACTACGTCTCCAACCGGCCGCTGTACATGAAGCAGTGGGCGGAGGACAACTCGGGGCAGGTTGTTGCGGAGCAGCGGCGGGCTGGAATCGGGATGATACACTGCGCTCTGGAAGTGCTGCAGGGCGTGGAGGGTTACTCGCGAGGGGAGTCCTGGGGCGAGTCCCTTGGCGGCACGGCGGCAAGGCAGCTTGACGCGGCGGGCCTCACGCCACGATACCGGCAGGCACTGCTGAAGCTCATCACCGAGTTCATCCGGGCCCACCGGTGCGCGCGGTTGGGCACAAAGAACCTGAGCGAAGGGGATAGGGCATTCTTCGCCGCGAACCCCGGATACTTCCTCGCGCCCGACGGCAGGAAGATGGTTGACCTGACCGGCAACACCGACAGTCAGATGGACTTCATCGCTCGCGCCCGGCGCGTCTATCACCCGCGGATATTCACGGCGGCAGACGTACTTGCCGACGCTGTCTCCGAGTATGTCACCGCTAGTGCGGGATTCGGGGTCGCAGATTGCTACTCCGACACGGCGCAGGCCCGCACAACTCTTGACCTTGTCACATCTGCCGGAACGGTCGAGGTGTCGGGTTTCGGGAACGATACGCACAGCAAGGACGTAGCGCTGCTGGTTGACCTGGGCGGAGATGACACCTATCTTAACAACGCGGGCGGGTGCGGACGCGATGGCGGAGTCGCGGTCTGCATCGACCACGGTGGCAATGACCACTATCTGGCCCCGGATTCGAGCTATGTACAGGGGTTCGGGTTCCTTGGCGTCGGGATGCTTGTGGACCTTGCGGGCAACGATGTGTACAAGGCCAAGCACTTCTCACAGGGCGCGGGAATCATGGGCGTGGGTGTCCTTTGGGACAAGGCGGGCAATGATACGTTCTGTGCCAACGCGTTCTGCCAGGGCGCAGGCATGTTCGGCCTCGGCATGATGCTCGATGACTCAGGCGACGATGTGTATGACTGCGCGACGAACGGACAGGGTTCGGCGACGACGCTGGGCCTTGGTATCCTTTCCGACCTCGAAGGCAATGACCAGTACCGGCTTGCCTGTGACGCGACGCTCGACGCGCTGGGCGGATTGGCGGGTTACGGTCAGGGCGGCGCATTGTCGTTCCGCGCCTATCCTTGGGAGAAGAAGCTGGTGGCGTACGGCGGCGTGGGGATGCTGGTGGACGACAAGGGCAACGATACGTATACGAGCAAGGGCTGGAATTGTCAGGGCGGCAGCTACATCATGTCCCTCGGCGTGCTCGTGGATAACGAGGGCAACGACCACTACGACTGTGGCACCGGTCAGGGCAGCGGGATTCACGTCACCAATGCGATTCTGATAGACAAGAAGGGCGACGACATCTACGAGGGTGGATTCCGCGCCGGCGGGTCCGGCGGAGACCGGTCGCCCGGATTCCTGATTGACTACGAGGGCAACGACACCTACAAGTCGGCCACGTCCTCCTTTGGCACTGCGTGCAAGCCCTTCGCGTACTCGCTCTTCATCGACTACAAGGGCGACGACAAGTACATCTGCGAGAAGCCGAAGGGGCCGGTTTTGATGAACGACTGGCACAGCTTCGGCGGAGTCTGGCCCGAGTCGGACCCGAACGCGTGGCCATACGCTATCTGCCTCGACCTTGGCGGGAAGGATGACTATCAGGTGCGCAATCGGGCGAACAACTCCGAGACACACAGCTTCGGCCACGGCATACATCTGGACATGGAATGGAAGGGTGGCGATGTCATCGGTAGGGTAGAAAAGCCGTTCTCCGACCGGGAAAGCTTCGCGCTGCCTTCGGCGTCATCGACGGGTGGACACGGTCAGGACATTGCTCATCTCCAGGCCGCGAACGTCTTCAGCGTTTTCGAGGTCGTCGGCAGCCTCTCGGAGTCCGGAGTGAGTTCGCTTCCGGGACTAGTCGCGGCGGTCGATGCCTCCAGCAGCCGATGGTTCGACCGGAACGCCCTTGAGTGTTTGCACTACTGGTTCGTACAGGGCAAGATAGGCGACAAGGAGTTGCCGGACGTGCTCAAACTGCTGGCTGCGCCGGACCCAGAGGTCAGGACCATCATCGCCGATGACTTGGGGTTGTGGAAGATGACCGGGGCTGAGGATGCGCTGATTGAGGCGGCGAAGACCGACAGCAACGCTCAGGTGCGGAGGTTTGCCTTGCGGTCGCTGCTGCGGTTTGAGTCGGCGAAGGCGTTGCCGTTGGCGTGGAAGCTGGCGACCGAGGATACGTCTGAGGACGTGCGGCGGATGGCGGTCGCTTTGACCGGCAAGGTCAGGCCGGGACCAAATGTGAGGCCGCTTCTTGAAACGGTGCTGGCGAACGACAAGGCGTCGTCGGTGCGGTGTGCCGCGGCTGACGCGCTGGGCAATCTTGGCGACCCGCAGGCGGTCGAGCCCCTGCGCAAGGCAGCGAAGACCGTCGATGTCTACCTGCAGCGGGCATGCGGCCGGGCGTTGTGCGCGCTGTACCAGGTTGAGGGCATTGACCTGCTCATCAAGACGATGTCGTTCCCGTCCATAGATGCGTTCTACAACTACGACCGGAACGTGCCGAACTACGTTTCGGCGTTTGCCGGGTTCAACCTACCGGATTCGGAGCGGTACGTGCAGGCGAAGTGGCAGGCGTGGTACGATACGCACCGTGACAGCATCAACATCAAGGCTAGTGCCGATGCGTTCAAGGCGTGGACAGCCTTGACCGACTCGCTGCGCGGGGAGGCGGACTCGGCGCAGGTGTCGCGCTACGAGGTCTTCCTGAAGCGATTCCCTGACCATGGTCGGGCGCGGGCGGAGCTGGCCGGCAAGCTGAATGGTATCGCGTGGAGCATGGTGACCGCGGCGAAGGGAAGTGCGGGCTACAACCTCAACCTGGGGCTTAAGTATGCCTTGCGGGCGGTCGAGCTGCTGCCTGATGCGAACGCATACGACACGGCAATCGAGGCGTACCTGGCGAATGGGATGAAGAGCGACGCGCTGCGAGTCTGTCACGAGGCGCTTGCCAAGTATCCCAACGAGCAGATGCTGAAGGATAGACTGCGCAAATTGGAAGGGAAATGAGCGGTGGCGAAGCAGAGTGAGATAGTCGCGGCAATCAAGCGCGAGTTTGCGGCCGCTGCAGACCCGAAGTACCGCGAGTCCATCCAGCGGTTCTTCAAAGAGGAGATAGAAGTCTACGGTGTGAAGACTCCAGACGCCCGCAGGATATCGCAGGAGTACTTCAAGCAGGTCAAGCACCGGCCCAAGCGCGAGATATTCGAGATATGCGAGCAGTTGCACGGTGGCTTGGGACACGACCCGAAATGTCGGACATTTCGGTCATGTCCCGCGCCGAAGTACGAGGAGCACGGCATCGCCTTCAGTTGGGCAGGCAAGCTGGTTTCTCAGTTCGAACCCGCGGACTTTGGCGTCTTCGAGCGGTGGCTCGAGAACTACGTGTCCAACTGGGCCGCGTGTGACACCTTCTGCGGCGGCGCAGTCGGGGAATTCCTGCTCAGGTTCCCGGAGTTTCTGCCCAGGGTTCAGAAGTGGGCACGCTCGAAGAACCGCTGGCTGCGTCGGGCATCCGCGGTCGCGCTGATTCTTGCCGTGAAGCAGGAGAAATACCTGTCCGACGCGTACAAGACTGCGGACATCCTGCTGGAAGATGAAGACGACATGGTGCAGAAGGGCTATGGTTGGCTGCTGAAGGAGATTGCCAACAAGCGGCCGGGCGAGGTGTTCGAGTTCGTGATGAAGCGCAAGGCGAAGATGCCGCGCACGGCCCTGCGCTACGCCATCGAGAAGCTACCGCCGGCATGGCGAAAGCAGGCTATGGCCCGGTAGCAGGCGTGGCCGTCGTGCTTGCCAGTCGGCTGACCTGAAGGCATACTCTACACCATTGTGAGCGTGCTCATCGCTGTTCTGTTGGCTGCCGCGGGTCACACGGTTTCGCCGTTCGACGCCGGCCTGGTGCAGGCGGAACGTTTCCATCCGTACCTTTCGGTGGCGACCGGGCTGCAGTACAACGTGCCGCTGCGGCTGGTCATCAGGCAGTCGGGTCAGCCTGACATCAAGCTGACCGCGCACTTTGACACGCGACCGTTCTCAGAAGTGCCCTACTATGACGTGAAAGTGGGAATGGCGCGAAGGCCCTGGGCATTCGAGTTGGAGTTGGTGCATCACAAGCTGTACCTCGTGAACCGGCCGCCGGAGGTCGATACGTTCGAGATTACCCATGGCTACAACTTGCTGCTCGCGAACTGCGTGCGGGATTGGGCCGGCTGCAAGCTGCGCGCCGGAGCCGGCGTGGTGATTACGCATCCGCAGACGATGGTGCGGGGGCAGCGGTTTCCGGAGACCGGCGGTGTGCTGGGCTGGTACGTTTCCGGCCCGGCGGCGCAGGTCAGTGTCGGGCGGGAGTTTCGGTTCGGGCCGCGATTTCTCGCCGGGCTTGAGGGAAAGACGACGGCCGCTTACGCGCACATCCCGATTCAGAACGGCAGCGCCGAAGTACCGAACGTCGCCCTGCATGGATTGCTGTCGGTCGGCTGGCGGTTCTAGCCGGGTTCTCTAGTCTACAACCAGGCGGGCGGTCGCGATGCGGCCGTCGGCGTTGAGCCGGAGCAAGTACACGCCCGCGCGCCAGGATGAAGTATGGAGGATGAATGATGAAGAGCGAATCGGTTGAGAGAGGACGAGGCGGCCGGAGGCGTCGTACACGCTGAGGGCGAGAGGCGAGAGGCGAGAGGCGAGAGGCGAGAAGCGGATGGTCGCACGGCCGTGGCAGGGGCTGGGGGAGACGGAGAAGGATGAAGGATGAAGGATGAAGGATGAAGAGGAGACGACACCGGGGAAGCTGCCGGTTTCGAGTTCGTGAAGATAGAGGAGTTCGCGGCACAGCAGGTTTCCCTCGTCCGCTTCGGCAATCCAGCGCGGCGGGTCGGCCAGCGTATAGGTTTGGTTCTCCGGGTTCATCACCGAGTCGTTGACCCGGGTCCACGCCGAGATACCGGCACCGCCGTGGGCGACTGCAGTCGCGCTGTCAATCAGCGCGACGCAGTGGCGGTTGTCCGAAATGCGGCCGGTGTGGTCCGTCGCGGTCTGAATGCGGAGATAGGCGCAAGAAACGTTCTTCATGAAGCGCCCGGCCTCACGTTCCGTCCAGAACGATTCGGAGTCAGGGGAGACCGGCACGTAACCGCCGGAGTCGGCACAGACCTGGTAGCGGTCGGACGGGCCTTCGAAATCGAGGAGGAATTTGAACCGGGGCGTGGTGTAGCGGGTGAGCATTCCTGATGCCATGACGATGCCGTAGCCCCGCGAGTAGATGCCGATGCGACCCGGGTCGACGTAGGGTTGCCGAGCCAGGTACACGGCGCAGGCATGCAGGCCGTCCTGGTGTACGTAGCCGTCGTAGTCTTCGGTGCCGCTGCTCTGGCCGCGACCATCGGCATGGAAATGGAGCACGGCGAAGCCGTCCGAGGCGATATGGTCAGCGAGGCGACTGCTGTCATATTCTGCTCCTGAGCCGTTCGAGTCAGGGAGGAGGATGACGGCCGGCAGCTTCCGGTTCGGCGGGTTGGTTATCGGCCGGTGAATGTGGACGTACAGGCTGCAGCCGGACGCGGGGTTGACGATGCGGCTTTCATCCGTCGCGACCGGCATCATCGGCGGATACTGCCAGACAACGGTGCCGGCAGGATTCACCTCGAGGATGACGTCCTCGACCGAAATCAGCGTGTTGGCGTTCGCAAGCCGGACCGCCGCGTACGGCGCGCGGGGCGCGGTGCTGTAACTCCAGCGGATGCCACCAGCCGAGTCAACTTCGATGACCCGCAGGTGACGGCTGTCGGTAATCAGCGTGTTACCGTCGTCCAGTCGCCGGGCGCAACGGGGCCAGTCCAGGCCGGTCGCACACTGCCAGGTGATTTCCCCGCCGGGCGTGACCTCGACGACCTGGTTGCGCTCGGAATCACAGATGAGGGTATTGCCGTTGGGCAACCGGTTGCCGCTGTGCGGGCCGAGCAGGTTCGTGTAGCTCCAGACCACGCTGCCGCCGGCGTCGACCTCGATCACACGGTTGTGGTCGCGGTCGGTTATCAGGGTATTGCCGGTGGCAAGCCGAAACGCCTCGTTCGGGTAGGCTAGTCCGTCTGCGAACTCCCACGCGACGTTACCGTTCGGCTCGACCTCGATGACGCGGTTTCTGATGGTGGCGGTGATAAGGGTGTTGCCGTTGGCGAGGCGGCGGGCGCTGTGTGTCCAGAGGATGTCGCTACGGATGCAGGCCCAGACCAGCCGGTCGAGGCTGTCTACCTCGATGACCAGCCCGCCGCCGGGGGCCGTGGAACCGCCGATGGCAATGATGGTGTTGCCGGTTTCAAGTCTCTCGACCGACAGGGCGGGCAGAAGGGGCACGTCGGCCGAGGCGGCCGTAGCGTACAATAGCGCGACGGACAATACGAACGTAACCCTGAACCGCACAATGCTCCTTTTCGGATGCGTTACGCTTCAGGAATGGGAAAGCGCCGGTGTCGGCGTGCCTCGCAACATGCTGAAATGCGGGCCACGGTTGCCGGAGAACGAAAGCCAGATTCGTTCTGCCACTCTCGACCGGTCGCTCACCGACCTGTAAGCCGTGAAAGTCTAGCCTCACGGCATGGAGTGTCAACACCAGTGCCGCCGCCCGGAAACCGGAATAGAACCGCCAAGCTCGCCAAGGTCGCCAAGCATACAAAGAGGATTTCGGTCCGGACCCATCGTCGCGTCTTGGTGACTTGGTTGTGAACTCCTATCCCGGTTCTTGGGCCGCCGCCTTCCCGCACATCAATCATCTTTCCTCTTCCGTCTGCGCTCTTGACTTCCCGACTTCCGGCTCTAGTCTGGTTCAGTGAAGCCGAAGCTGCTGCTGCACATCTGCTGCGGGCCGTGCGCGACCGAGGTCATTCGTCGCCTGAAAGACGGCTACGAGGTCGTCGGGTTCTACTGCAACCCCAACACCCATCCGGAAGAAGAGTACAACAAGCGGTTGATGGAAGTGCAGCGGCTATCCGCTCTGTGGCGCGTGCTGGTGGACGTCGCGCCGTACGACCACGGGCGGTTCCTGGAAGCCGTGCACGGGCTGGAAGCTGAGCCGGAGGGCGGGAGCCGGTGCCGCGCCTGCTATCGGCTGAGACTCGAAGAGAGCGCGCGGCGGGCGGCCGACAACGGCTGCACATATCTCGCCACGACTCTGACTATCGCGCCGATGAAGAAGGCAGCCGTCATCCACCCCATCGGCCGCGAGGCCGCGACCCAACACGGACTGGTCTTTGTAGAGGAAGATTGGAAGAAGCGGGATGGGTTCAAGCACAGCATCGAGATATCGAAGGACCTCGGGCTGTACCGGCAGAACTACTGCGGCTGTGAGTTCTCGCGCGGCAGGGACGCCGAGAGCGGCGAGCAGCGTTGATTCCCCGCAAGGAGCCGGCATGTCAAGGGCCGGCTACCGGGTGCGAATTGAATGGGCCGGGGTTGGACAGGATGATCCTCTAACCGGTCGCCGGCTGCGACGCACCTTTCCTCACAGGCGAACTTGACGCCGACGGACATTTCTATATTATTAGAAATATGAACATGAGTAGCAGGCAGACGACGGCCGCCTTCCTGGCCGCGCTGGGCAGCGAGTGCAGGCTGCGCATCGTCGAACTACTGGCGACCGGCGAGCGCTGCGTCTGCGAAATCACACCCCACTTCGCGACCGCGTTCTCAGTCGTTTCCCACCATCTGTCTATACTCGAGCGGGCAGGTATCATCGTCGCGCGGCGCGACGGCCGGTGGATACGCTACAGGCTGACTGATGCAATGGTCTTGGAGTTGGTCGAAACCGCGCGCCGGCTCGCGAGGCAAAGCAAGGCCGGTCGCCGCACGGCCCGCCGTCCCAAGGCATCAGAGCAAGTCGTCTGCGCTTCCACGTCGGAAACGGCATCCCGAAAGCGACCGTGCTGAACTCACTGCTGTCGAACGCCGAGCACCTTATCCGCACCCAGCCTCTGCTGGCTGTGCCGGTTGTTTTCGTCGGCGGTCTGCTGACCGCCTTGAATCCCTGCGTGCTCGCCTCTATACCGCTTGCCATCGGTTTTGTCGGCGGGTACGCGACCGGCCGGACCAAGGGCTACGCACTGTCGCTGGCGCTCTTCCTGTTCCTTGGTATTGCCGCGGCGTTCACCGTGCTCGGCATCATCGCCAGCCTGGCCGGCACGCTCTTCGGCACGACGTCGAAGTTCTGGCCCATCTTGATAGTCATCGTCTGTCTCGTCATGGGCGGCCAGATACTACTCTTCCCCAACTTCGAAATACCGATGCCCCGTGGCTTCGCCCCCAAGACCGGCGGCATCCTCGGCGCATTCCTGCTCGGTGCCCTCATCGGCGTCATCGCCACGCCCTGCGCCATGCCGGTACTGGCCGTTCTGCTGACCTATGTCGCGTCCAAAGGTAACGTCTTGTATGGCGCACTGCTGCTCTTCACCTACGCGCTCGGTCACTCGCTACTGGTACTCGTTGCCGGGAGTTCGATAGGGATTGCCGAGGCAATGGTGAACTCGAAGGGCCTGAAGAAGGCCTCGGCCATTCTCAAGAAGGCTTCGGGCGTGCTGCTCCTGCTCGTAGCCGCGTACTTTGCGTATGACATGTTCAAACGTTAGGAGATTGAAGTGAGAACCAAGGGACTGCTGCTGACATTCATAGTGGCTGGATGGGCGCTGATGACGCAGCCAGGTTGCGGCGGCGGTGCAAAGACGTCTGTTACGGCGAAGCCGGACACGACGGCGCAGACCGGCGCTGTCTGCGCCACGACGCTCACACCGGACTCGACCTCGCTCGCCGTGGCGGCTGCCGTGCCCGTGGATACCGCACCGAAACCAAAGCCCAAGCCCGCGACACCTGACAAGCCGGCGTCGGTCGCCGAGAAACCGAAGGAACTGCCCAAGATGTGGGACTTCGGGTCGGTGAGCTGCCTGCCCTGCAAGACAATGAAGGAAATCATCGATCCGATGATGGTTGACTACAAGGGTAAAGTCGACATCCGTATCATCAACGTCTACGAGGACAAGGAACGCACGCAGCAGTTCCGCATCGTCACGATTCCAACCCAGGTCTTCATTGATGCCGGCGGCAAGGAGCTTTTCCGCCACATCGGCGTCTACCCGCGCGACTCTATCGTCGCGAGGTTCAGGGACTTTGGCTTCCCGATTGTCTCCGGTGGCCAGGCGCCCAAGCCAGCACCGGCAACCGGCGGCACATGAGGCAAGTGACCGCCGGCGCGTAGCGCCGGTCAAGAACCCATGCCGGACTTTCTGAAGCTGTTCGCCGACCTCGTGGTCTATCGTTGGCTCGGCTTGCACGCAGGCGCGCACCTCGCCGACGCGCTCGACTTCTTCATCTACGACGTAATCAAGATACTCCTGCTGCTCACGGCCATCATCTTCGTGGTATCGGTAATCCGCAGCTTCTTCCCGCCGGAGAAGACCCGCCAGTTCCTCGGCCGCAAACGGAGTTGGGTCGGCAACATCCTCGCCGCGCTGCTGGGAATCGTCACACCGTTCTGTTCGTGCTCGGCGGTCCCGCTCTTCATCGGCTTCCTGGAATCGGGAATACCGCTCGGCGTGACGCTGTCGTTTCTCATCTCTTCACCTACGGTGAACGAAGTCGCGCTCGTCATGCTGCTCGGCCTCTTCGGCTGGAAGGTCGCCGGGCTGTACATCGCAAGCGGCGTGGGCATTGCCATCGTCGCCGGTATCATCCTCGGCCGGCTGAAGCTCGAACGCTATGTCGAGGAGTACGTCTACCAGATTAAGGTCGGCGCGGCCGACTACGTCCGGCCGACGTTCCGGCAGCGCGCGACCGACGCTTGGACGTACACCGGAGAGATACTCAGGAAGGTCGGCCTGTGGGTCCTGGTCGGTGTGGGTGCCGGCGCACTGATTCACGGCTACGTGCCGGTCGACTGGCTCGCAAAGTACGCCGGGCGCGGGAACCCGCTGGCCGTGCCGTTAGCCGTGCTCATCGGTGTGCCGCTGTACTCAAACGCCGCGGGCACGATACCAATTGTGCAGGCGCTGACGGCCAAAGGTGTTCCCATCGGTACGGCGCTGGCGCTGATGATGGCCGTTACCGCACTGTCGCTGCCCGAGGCAATCATCCTCCGCCGGGTGATGAAACCCCGGCTGCTGGCCACCTACTTCGGCGTCGTCGCACTGGCAATAGTGTTTGTGGGCTACCTGTTCAATGCAGTAATCCGTTAGGAGGAAAGTATGTTAATCCAGATACTCGGGTCCGGCTGCTCGCGCTGCCACGAGACCGAGCGGCGCGTGCTCAACGCGGTTTCCCGGCTCGGCATCGCCGCCGACATCCGCAAGGTAACGGACATGAAGGAAATCATGTCCTTCGGCGTGCTCGGCACGCCCGCGGTCGTAATCGACGGCAAGGTCGTCAGCCAAGGCAAAGTACCATCCGAAGATGAACTAAGGAAACTGCTCAGCGGAGACAAGTAGCTGTGGCCGGATGCTGCACCCCAAGTGAACCCGCCTGCGCCTGCGGCACTCCCGACGTGCTGCTGCTTGCCTGTTCGGGCAGCTCCAACGTCGGCCAGATGGCCAACGACGCGGCCAAGGCGCTCGAAGGCTACGGGCAAGGGTCGATGTACTGCGCCGTCGCAGTCGGCGCACAACTGCCGAGCTTCGTCAATGGCGTGAAAGCGAAGCCCTGCGTCGCGATTGACGGCTGCCCGACGGCCTGCGTCCGCAAGCTGTTGGAGAACGTCGGTGTCAAACCCGCGGTCCACGTCGTCGTGACCGAACTCGGCATCAAGAAGCACGGAGAGTTCAACCACACCAACGACGACATCGCCAAGGTCGTCGGCGCGGTCGTGGACGCGCTTGCTGCCGGCCAGACCTGAGGGCTAACCGGGTGTCGTTGACGCCTGCGCCTGCTGCTCCGGCCTCAGTTGACATAGCTGGAACCGGGGACGATAATCTCACGTTCCGAACGCTCGTAGAGAATTGAAAGGAGAAACTATGAGAACCACTATCATTTTCGCGCTTGCCGCGTTTGCCGGCTTGGCCTCGGCCAACCTGCTGGTGAACGGCGACTTCGAGCAACCGCCTAGTGTCGGCTGGGACACCTTCGCTCTCAACCTTGCCGGCGGCGACACGTTCACCTGGTCCGATACGCTCGGCCAGCCCACGCCGGGCCATGCCGTTGCGGTCCACAAATACCTGGCCAACAATGCCTCGATGCACCAGACCGTGGACATCCCTAACGTGAATCTTGCACTGACCTTCGACGCGCGCTTCCGCACCGGCGGCGGGTCTTCGACCTGCTGGCCGGTCGCGTCGTTCGTGGTCCGCTATCTGGACGCGGCCGGCACCAGCCTGGGCAACACCAAGATATACCTTCATGACCAGTACTGCAGTTGGGCCGGCAGCGACACGCAGAGCCTGATTGACATCACGACGCCCGGCGTCTGGACTCCCTTCACCCTCAACATTGCGAATGAGCTCTCGACGCATCTGCCGGGCATCAACCCGGCCAGCGTCAGCAAGCTCATGATAGACATCTTCTCGTACGACAACGGTACCTGAGGTGGCGGCTGGGCGGAAGTTTCCGCCGATAACGTCTTGTTGGACCCCGCCGGTATCGAGGACGTGAACGGCTCCGAGGTCGCGCGTTCGCTTCAGGTGTCGCCGAATCCGGTTGTAGCGCAGGCGGCAATCAGTTATCACTTGTCGCATGGCGCGGCGGTGAGCTGCATTGTCTACGATGCGGCCGGCAACGTCGTGTCCCGGCTGGCAGGCGGCGCTCAAGCCGCGGGCGAGCACAGCCTGACGTGGAACGCGACGGGCGTGAAGCCGGGTATCTACTTCTGCAAGCTCGTCGCTGGTGGCGTTACCTATACGGCGCGGCTGGCTAGAGTCCGGTAGCCTGGGGCGCCATCAATGAGAATGCGCGTCCTTACCGCTGTCATACTGCTTGCGAGCGCGGTGTTCGCGGCCGATTCCTTGAGCTGTCGCTTGGTCGGCAACTGGCCTTTTGGGCCCTCGTCGAATTCGGCGGTTGACCCGGCGCGGAACCTCGTGTTCTGCGGTTCGGGCGGCGGCGCGTACGTGCTCGACATGAGCGATCCGAATTCGCCGGTCGTGCTGTCCGACGTGATTCGCACCCGCGGTTACATCCGCGATATGTGCTACGAAAACAACCGGCTCTACGTCGTGTCCGGCCCGCTCGACATCTTTGACGTCTCCGTGCCGTCCGCGCCGGTGCACTTGAGCACCGTGCCGGTGAAAGGGCCGGGCAACGGCGTCGCGGTGGCCGGCAACTACGTCCTTGTCGCGGGCCGCGATTCGGGGCTGCGCGTCTTCGACGCGTCGGACCCGTCGAACCCGCTGGAAGTCGGCCAGTTGAACACGCGCGGCCCGGCGTGGGACGTTTGGGTGCAGGCGGACTACGCCTACGTCGCGAACGGAGACTCGGGGCTGGTAACCGTCAACATCGGCAACCCATCCAACCCGTACGAAACCGGCCGGTGCGTGTTCGGCGCGACGGCCAAGACCGTGTTTACCTCCGGCTCGTATGCCTATGCGACGTGCGAGGCCGGCGGACTGCGCATCATCAACATCGCCGATACCCTCAATCCGTGGGAAGTGGGCAGGTTCGACAGCCTGATTGGCGTGATGGGCGTGGTTGTCAGGGATACGCTTGCGTACGTCGCGGACTGGGCCGCGGGTCTCGTCGTACTGAACGTGGCCAATCCGGCCGCCCCGTCCCGCCTCGGTGCTGCCGGGCTGATGAGCTATCCACACGGCGTACAGGTGATGGGTCAGCATGGCTACCTTTCGGACTGGAACGGCGGGCTGAGGGTCGTGGACGTGTCCAACCCGAACTCCCCGACCGAAATCCACCAGTTCAATACCCCGGAATGGGCGCGCAACGTGGCGGTTAGCAACGGCAACGCCTACGTGACCGACGGGTACGCGGGCCTGCGCGTCATCAATGTCACCGACCCGGCCCACCCGGTGGAGCGGAGCGTTTTCCCGTGTTCCGGCGAGCTGGAGGGGCTGGCGATTGTGGACACGCTGGCCTTTCTCGCGGCGTGGGATGCAGGTATCCGCATCGTCAGTATCGCCAATCCCGATGCGCCTTACGAGGTTGGGTTCTTCGACACGCCGGACTACGCCATCAGCGTCTTCGTGAGCGTGCCCTTTGCCTACGTAGCCGAGCGCGGCTCAGGCATGCGCATACTGAATGTTGCAGACCCGGCGCATCCGACCGAGGTCGGGCACTTCGACACGCCGGGTATTGCCTGCGAAGTCCGGGTTGTGGATACGATTGCGTACGTGGCAGACCGCGAGAGCGGCCTGCGCATCATCAGCGTGGCCAACCCGGCCGCGCCTTGGGAAGTCAGTTTCTTCGATACGCCCGACTACGCGTTCGGGCTCGACGTGGTTGACGGCAGGGCATACGTGGCCGACCGGAACTCGGGCCTGCACATCGTCGACGTTTCAGACCCGGCGCACCCGGCCGAGCTCGGAGCATACGACACGCCGGGACAGGCGATGTCGGTGCGAGTGCAGGGCGGGATTGCATACGTTTCGGATGCTGCGTCCGGGCTGCGGGTCATTGACTGCTCCAACCCGGCATATCCGGTCGAACGGGCCTTCTACGACACGCCGCACTATGCCTGGGCCGCGTGCCTTGAAGGCAGCCGGGTCTACGTCGCTGACTTTGGCACGGGCCTGCAGATATACGAGCCGAGCGTGGGAGTTGAGGAAGGACGCCAGACGCCTGACGCCAGACGCTTCATGCTGGGGTCGAATCCGGTGCGGGGCGAACTGCTCGTTCGGACGCCAGACGGCCGCGGTTCTTCGAGGCTCAGCCTGTATGACTGCGCGGGCAAGCTGGTGCGGCAGTTCGTCTTGAGCGGTTCGTGCGCGCGTGTGTCGGTACGCGGATTGGCACCGGGTATATACGTGGCCCGGTTGGGTTCGCTGTCCCAGAAGTTCGTGATAGCGCGCTAGACAGAAAGTTACACTTGGGGCGGGCTTCGAGCCCGCCTCTACTTTTCTTGACCTCAGGCCCGGCGCGCCTATGATTCCCGTCGTGCCCCGACAGACTATCGACCGTGGACTATGGACTCTGGACCGCCGGTTCGGCCGTCCGGGACTTTGTCATTCGTCCTTGGGACTTTGTACTTTCCTTCCATGATGGTCCTGCTCGCGGTTTCGCCGATAGTCGTCATCTTCCTCATCCTCGTGGTGTTCCGCCGGCCGGCGGACATCACCGGCCTCTTGGGCTGGGTCTTCACCGCCCTGCTCGCGTGGCTGGTGTTCCGGACCGGGTTGCCGGTCATCCTGCGCGCGTCGCTTTCCGGTATCGTCGCCTCTTTGCCGATTGCCCTGGTCGTAGCCACTTCGATTCTCCAGATGACACTGATGCAGAAGACCGGCGCGCTGGCGCGCATCATCGTCACGCTTAGGACCGTGTCGCGCGGCAACCAGATAGTCCAGATTCTCATCATCAACGTCGGGGTCGGTACGCTCCTGACCGCGCTCGGCGCGGTGCCGGTTTCAATCCTGCCGCCGATAATGCTCGCGCTTGGCTATTCGGCATTCGCCGCCATCGCCCTGCCCGCAATCGGTTACGACTCGCTCTGCACCTACGCGCTGCTCGGCACGCCGGTCGTCATCTTTGCCCAGTTCACCGGTCAGACGCCCGAAGCGGTCGGCGGCTACTTCGCGCGCTTCATGCCGGTCGTCACGACGCTGATTGCGCTCGGCATGC